>JBJKPL010000071.1:0-3583 GCA_046706345.1 Candidatus Sulfidibacterium sp. | reverse complement strand
CCGAACTACCATCCGGAAGGTGCCGGCTTCATAGGATCGCGCACCAACATTGACCAGCTCGACGAAGCGGCGAAGTATTCCTGGATCAAGGCGCCGCGCTGGAAAGGCAACGCCATGGAAGTCGGACCGCTCTCGCGCATGCTCGTCGGTTATGCCTCCGGAAGAGAAGATTTCAAGGAGGTAGTGAATGCCGCCTTGACCAAGCTGAACGTGCCGGTAACCGCCCTCTTCTCCACCATGGGACGCACCGCCGCCCGCGGGTTGGAAACCCAGTTGGTGAGCAACTGGGCACAGGAATTCTACAATGCCCTCATCACCAACATCAAAAACGGAGATACCCGGATGCACACCGATTTTCACTGGGATCCGGAAACCTGGCCCAAAGAAGCCAAAGGCGTCGGCATGACCGAGGCACCCCGCGGCTCCCTGGCCCACTGGATCCACATCAAAGATCAGGCCATCGAAAATTATCAGCTCGTCGTTCCCAGCACCTGGAACGGTTCACCGCGCGACGCCAAAGGACAACGGTCGGCCTACGAGGCTTCCCTGATCGGCACCCCCGTGGCCAACCCGGAAGAACCCCTCGAACTGCTGCGGACCATTCACTCGTTCGACCCGTGTATCGCCTGCGCAGTACACGTGTACGATGAAAAAGGAAGTTACGTTCACCAAATCCAAACATTTTAGCCATGTCACGATTTGTAGATTTCAGCCCTGCCTTGATGCGTCCCAAATACGTCTGGGAGCTCCCTGTCAGGTATTATCACTGGATTAACGCCATTTGCATTACGGTTCTGGCAGGAACGGGATTTGTTATTGCCAATCCTCCCGCCATTCAAAGCGCAGCCGAAGCGTCCCAAAGTTATTGGTTCGGCTGGGTGCGGTTCATCCACTTTGCCTTTGCCTATGTGTTCCTCATCAACTTTCTGGTAAGGATCTACTGGGGCTTTGTGGGCAACCGGTATGCAAACTGGAGAAACTACATCCCCTATTCCAGAAAACACTGGAAAGACATGTGGGAAGTCATAAAAATAGACATCTTCCAGGTGAAAAATTCCGAAAACCCACGTCTGGGCCACAATGCCCTGGCAAGTTTCACCTATTTCCTGGTGTTCATTGCCTTTGCCGTCCAGGTCTTTACCGGCTTCGGATTGTACGCAGCCAACAGCGGGTCCTGGTTTGCCTCTCTCTTTACATGGGTCCCCGCCCTGTTCGGCGGCGATATCACCGTTCGGATCATTCACCACTGGATGATGTGGTTCTTTATTCTCTTTGCCCTGGTGCATGTTTATCTGGTAGCCTATCATGATTACATCGAAAGAAACGGCATCGTTTCCTCCATGATCGGCGGCTGGAAATTCATCAACAAAGACAAGGTGGAACAGGAACTGGAATTTGAAATGAAAAAGAAGAACAATCCAAAAGCAGAATAAATTCCGTAAAATCCTTTGTGGAAACCTTGTTCGCTGCCGCGGGATCAGCAGAAAACAGGGTTTCAATTTTTTCTTCCGATTCCGGGGACGGAATCGGAAGATTCTTTTTAAACATTTCGTAAGTTTGGCAAAAATCCTCTATGGATCGTGAGAAAACCATCATTTTAGGACTGGGTAACGTCTTGCTCAACGACGAAGGCATCGGTGTCAGAACCGCGGAAGTGCTTTCGAAAATGTCCTGGCCGGAGCCTGTAGAAGTCCTCGACGGGGGCACGGGAGGCTTTGTGCTGCTGTCGCTGTTCCAGAATTTTCAAAATATGATCATCATCGACGCCAGCCTTTCCAGCGACCCGGTGGGCACAGTGAAGGTGACCGAACCGAAATTCTCAGGGGACTTCCCAAAATCGCTGAGCACGCACGAACTGGGATTGAAAGATATGATTGAATCGGCCCATTTACTCGAAAAAGTACCCCGGATTTTTCTAATTACGGTATCCATTCACCCCCAACAGGATATGGATATGAAGCTTTCGCCCCAAATTGAAGAAAAAATTCCTGAAATTATCCATACAGTGCAAACGATTTTAAAAGACGCTCTGGGTTTGGCCTGAAAATAGGTTCCGTTTTACGAACCAGGATCCCAGAAAGGGAGTTCACGCCCCGGGTTTTACACCTTTACAGTTCAACCATGAACCACTCTTTTCATTGATTTATAGATATTTGTTCATTCTTTCACAAATATGGATAGGAGTATAAAAATCCGAGTTTGGGAGCCACAATTTCTGGCAAAGCAGGCATAGTTAGACGCATTCTAAGTTGTCGTTTTTACGTGACATTTTTCTAGGGGTTTTTTATATTTGCAGTGGATTACGGAATTTAAAAACGCTTAAGCAATGAAAGTACACAATTTCTACGCAGGTCCCTCGATTTTGCCGGATTACACCATCGAGCAAACGGCAAAAGCCCTGACCGATTTTGCCGGTACCGGCATCTCTATCATGTCTATCTCCCACAGGAGCAAAGAGTTTATCGCTGTGGCTGACGAGGCACAACAACTCTTTAAAGAACTCCTCAACATTCCCGAAGGTTACTCGGTACTTTTCCTGGGTGGTGGCGCCAGCACTCAGTTTGCCATGGTTCCGTTTAATTTCCTGAACAAAAAGGCAGCGTACCTGAACACGGGTACCTGGGCCAAGAAAGCCATCAAGGAAGCCAAATTGTTTGGTGAGGTCGCGGTGGTGGCTTCTTCGGAGGACAAAAACTTCAACTACATTCCTACCGGATACAACATTCCTTCCGATGCCGATTACTTTCATATCACCACGAACAACACCATTTACGGAACCGAGATCAAAGAAGATCTTGATTCTCCCGTGCCGTTGATTGCCGACATGTCATCTGATATTTTCAGCCGGCCTGTGGACGTTTCGAAATATGCCCTCATCTATGGCGGAGCGCAGAAAAACCTGGCCCCAGCCGGCGTGACCTTTGTCATTATCAAAAACGAAATGCTCGAAAGAGTTCAACGCACCATTCCCACCATGTTTGCTTACAAAACGCATGTGGAAGGCGAAAGTATGTTCAACACCCCGCCGGTGCTGCCGATCTTTTCCGCATTGCAAACCCTGAAATGGCTCAAGAGCAAAGGCGGTGTGGCTGAGATGAACAAGATCAACAACGCCAAAGCCGGGATGTTGCACGCCGAGATCGAACGCAACCCGTTGTTCAAAATGACGGTTCCGAATAAAAAAGACCAATCCATCATGAATGTCTGCTTTGTGATGAGCGAAGGTCATGAGGACAAAGAAAAAGCCTTCCTCGATTTTGCCACCCAGAAAGGCATGATCGGCATCAAAGGCCATCGTTCTGTCGGTGGTTTCCGGGCCTCGCTTTACAACGCCTTGCCCATCGAAAGCGTAGAAGCCCTTGTATCCTGCATGAAAGAATTTGAAAATAAACAATAAACCGGGGACCTGACGATCCCAGACTTAACCTACTAAAATTTAAGATAAAATGCCTAAAGTTCTTGTCGCTACGGAAAAACCATTTGCCAAAGTGGCCGTAGCTCAAATCCAATCGCTCTTTGACCAGGCCGGTTTCGAATGCCGGTTTTTTGAAAAATACCAAAGTCAGGCTGAACTGATTGATGC
>JBJKPL010000070.1:0-3189 GCA_046706345.1 Candidatus Sulfidibacterium sp. | reverse complement strand
GCTTTTGCCCGTCATTTTAATCTGCCGATCATCCAGGTCGTCGCCCGCGAAGGGGAAGAAATCAGCGATGTTTCCACCTGGGAAGAGTCGTTTGATTCCAAGGAAGGGATCATGATCCCTTCCGGTTTCCTGAACGGAAAGAACGTGAAAGAAGCCATCCATGCCACCATCGAAAAGCTGGAAGCCATGGGCATCGGAAAAGGAAAAATCAATTTCCGTTTACGGGATGCCATCTTCAGTCGGCAGCGTTACTGGGGTGAGCCGTTCCCGATGTATTACAAAGATGGGATGCCTTATCCTTTGCCGGAAGACGAGCTGCCGCTGCGGTTGCCTGAAGTGGACAAATACCTGCCTACCGAAACCGGCGAACCCCCACTGGCCCGGGCCAAAAACTGGAAAACAAAAGACGGCTATCCGTTGGAAACCAACACCATGCCTGGTTTTGCCGGATCCAGCGGCTATTATCTGCGGTATATGGACCCGCACAACGAAAACAAATATTTTTCACAGGAAGCCAATCAATACTGGCGCAATGTGGACCTGTATATCGGCGGTGACGAACATGCTGCCGGCCATCTGATCTATTCCCGGGTGTGGAACAAATTCCTTTACGACAAAGGCCTGGCCTGTGAAGACGAGCCTTTTAAAAAGCTCATCAACCAGGGCAAGATTCAGGGACGTTCCAATTTTGTGTACCGTATCACCGGCACCAACCAGTTTGTGTCTTACAATCTCCGGAAGGAATACAACACGCAGGCATTGCATGTGGATATCGAAATGGTCAGCAACGATGTACTGGATACCGAAGCGTTCAAAAAGTGGCGGCCGGAATTTCAGGATGCCGAGTTCATTCTGGAAGACGGGAAATATATCTGTGGCTACGAAGTGGAAAAAATGTCCAAGTCGAAACACAACGTGCAGAACCCGGATGACCTGATCGAGCGCTACGGTGCCGATACGTTGCGGTTGTACGAAATGTTCCTGGGACCCATCGATCAGGACAAACCCTGGGATATCAACGGGATCGAAGGGGTTTACCGTTTTCTGCGCAAGCTGTGGCGATTGTATTTTGATGAAGGCGATCAACGGATCGTCACCGATGCCCCTGCCGAAGAAGCCGAGCTGAAAGTGATCCATAAAACCACGAAAAAGATCGAGGACGACATCGAAAGATTTTCCTTTAATACCGGAGTCAGTGCGTTTATGATCTGTGTGAACGAGCTCACCGAACTGAACTGCCACAAACGGCAGGTCCTGGAGATGCTGACAGTGCTGCTCGAGCCCTATGCCCCGCACCTGGCCGAAGAACTCTGGGAATCGCTGGGGCATCAAGGTAGTATCGTGAAGGTAGACTTTCCTGAATACGATCCGAAATACCTGCAGGAAGATACCTTTACTTATCCGGTATCCTTCAACGGGAAGATGCGGTTTAAACTCGAACTGCCTGTGGATACGCCTGTAAAGGAAATCGAAAAGGCCGCCCTGTCCGCACACGAAGCCGCCCGCTGGCTGGAAGGAAAAACGGTTCGGAAAGTCATCGTGGTTCCCAAACGGATTGTCAACATTGTGGTGGGATAGCTACCCTTACCTTTTTTAATACGGTTTCATGAAAATTAAAGGCGTTATTTTCGACTTTAACGGAACGCTGTTCTGGGATACGGAATTGCATTACCAGGCCTGGGATGTGTTTCTGGAAAAGTACCATCTTACCATTGAGGAGTCCGAGAAGGACGACATCATCCACGGTCGCAACAACGAATACATTTTGAACCGGATCTGGCCGGGGAAATTATCGGCTGAAGAAATCAAACGGCTGAGTATCGAAAAGGAAGACCTATATCAGGATCTTTGCCGGGAACAGCAGTTGGCGCTTGCAGACGGCAGTGTGGAACTTTTTGAATTCCTAAAACAACATCAAATCCCGTTTACCATCGCCACCGGTTCGGACTTTCACAATGTGGCCTTTTATTTCAGTTATTTTCACCTGGAGAAATATTTCGAGCGCTCCAACGTGATCTACAGCAACGGTTTCATCAAGAGCAAGCCCGATCCACAGATCTTTCAGGAAGCCTTAAAAGTGCTACGACTAAAAAGCGAGGAAGTCCTGATCTTTGAAGATTCCGAACCGGGTATCAAAGCGGCCGAAAATGTGGGCGCCGGCGAGATCATCATCGTGCAATCCGACGAACGGGATTATAGTCCGTGGGATCATCCGGTGATCACCAATTTTTCGGAAGTGGACCGCAGCCTCTTTACGAGACCATAGTCTGGAATTTTAGTTCTCCTTATTCCTCCACTTTTGATATCTGGGCATTTCTCCGTTTGGAAATATAATCGGCCGCGTGGTTCAGATCGGTGGACCGCACCAGGAAATAGAAGATCGAAACGCCCGCCAGAGCGGAAATCCCGGCAAAGATAAATACGAACCGGATCCCGATGGTTTCCATCAGCAATCCCGAGATCAACGGGGCAACCACCATCCCGGCATACATGGCCGTCATAAACATGGCAGTTGAAGAACCCATGCCATGCTTTCGCCCGATGATGGTATTGATGGCGGTGGTGGCCGGGATCCCCATGGCTCTCCCCGAACCCCAGAGAATATTCAACAGCAGCAATAGATAAAAATTACCCGTCAGTGGCATCAACACCAAACTGACCACGGTAATTAAACCACTGAAAACAATGATCTTCAGTTTTGAAAACCGGTCGGCCATTTTTCCGAAAGGGATCTGTAAAAACGACATGAACAACATGTTGGCCGTAATGATAATTCCGACTTTTAGCGCAGAAATTCCGTAGGAAAAAGCATAGATCGCCAGGAAGGCAAAGATCGAGCCGCGGCCCAGAGCCGAGACAAACCGGAAGATCATCACCCCACGCATGATGCGATTTTGGAAGAGTTTTTTAAAGGAGGGCCGGGGTTTTTCCTTTTGTTCTTTCAGGAAACTTTCTTCTTCCTGCAGGAAAAACAAGGTTAGCAGAAAGGCCAACCCTGTCAGGGCAGAGAGGGCATAAAAAGCCGAGTCGATACCATAGAAATCATTCAGTACACCGCCCAGCAACGGGCCGAAACCCAGGCCCAGGAAACGGGAAACATTAAAATATCCCATGTATTTTCCTTCCTGTCCTTTCGGAGAAATATCGCCCACATAGGCCATGATAATGGGCAGGGTCATGGCCTATGTG
>JBJKPL010000069.1:0-2720 GCA_046706345.1 Candidatus Sulfidibacterium sp. | reverse complement strand
GGGGATCTGAGCGGTTATAAACGATTGTGGCCCCCGGTTCGGCGAGGTCCACGAATTTTTCAAACTGTTCCACATAATTTTCAAACGTCGGGAAAACGTTGATGTGGTCCCAGGCAATTCCCGTAATCAGCGCCAGATGCGGGTGATACCAGTGAAATTTCGGTCGGCGGTCAAGCGGAGAGCTCAGGTACTCGTCCCCTTCAAAAACCATCAGGGGCGCATCGTGGCTCAGCCGGACCATTACGTCGAAATCACGAAGCTTCGATCCCACCAGGTAATCAAAGTCCAGATGGTGAAATTTCAACACATGCATCACCATGGCGGTAATCGTCGTTTTGCCATGGCTTCCGCCGATCACGACCCGTTTTTTATTTTTGGATTGCTGGTAAAGAAATTCAGGATAGGAATAAATCTTCAGGCCCATCGCCTGTGCCTGTAACAATTCAGGATTGTCCAGGTTGGCGTGCATACCCAGGATGATAAAATCCAGGTCCCCGGAAATATTTTCCGGGTGCCAGCCGGGCAGTTCGGGCAACAGTCCATGCTGTTGCAACCTGCTTCGGGAAGGTTCAAAGATCTCGTCATCGGAACCGCTGACATCATAACCGTTTATTTTCAAGGCAATGGCCAGGTTATGCATGGCGCTGCCCCCGATGGCAATAAAGTGGACCTTCATCGTTCTGTTTTTTTCAAAAATACACAATCGCAGGACACTGGGAAAAAATCTCTTACTTTTGTGCCCTGAACCTTTAAAACAGACCTATGATTGATAGTGCCACGCTCCAGGAATGGAACGACCAGTTGAAGGAGGCCTCGCCGGAAGAAATTATTGCTTTTGCACTGGAACGGTTTCGCGGAAAAATCGCCCTGTCCACCAGCCTGGGGCTGGAAGACCAGGTACTGACCCACATGATCTGCCAGATCGATCCCGAAACGCGGATCTTTACCCTGGATACCGGACGGCTTTTTCCCGAAACTTATGACCTGATCGACCGGACCAACCGAAAATACAATATAAAAATCCGGGTCTATTTCCCGGATCCCAAAGAGGTGGAGCAGATGGTTTCCGAAAAAGGCATCAATTTGTTTTATGATAGTATTGAAAACCGGAAACAGTGTTGTCATGTCCGCAAGGTAATACCCCTGCAGCGTGCCATGAAGGACCTGGACGCCTGGATCACCGGATTGCGCCGGAGCCAGTCCACGACCCGGACCGGGCTTCAGTATATTGAATTCGATCAGAACAACGGCCTGGTGAAGGTCAATCCCCTGGCCGACTGGGAAGAACAGGATGCCTGGGATTATGTGGAAAAGCACCGCATTCCCGTCAACCCGCTGCATAAGAAAGGCTTTGCCAGCATTGGCTGCCAGCCCTGCACCCGGGCCATCGAACCGGGCGAAGACATCCGCGCCGGTCGCTGGTGGTGGGAAAATCCCGACACCCGCGAGTGCGGTCTTCATAAGCGTTAACTTCACACCATGATTTTCAAAGCGGGCAAACTCGATCGTGACATCCTGCGTCTGGCCATTCCGAATGTCATTTCCAACCTGACCGTACCCCTGTTGGGGATGGCCGATTTTGCCCTGATGGGGCATCTGCGCGCCGACAGTGCCCTGTATGTGGGAGCGATCGCCCTGGGAACCACGGTCTTCAATGTGTTGTACATGAGCTTCGGTTTCCTGAGAATGGGTACCAGCGGCTTCACCGCCCAGGCGACCGGCGCCCGCGATGAAAAAGAAATCAGCCTCGGACTGCAACGGTCGCTTTTGGTGGCTTTTTTCTTTGCTTTTCTTCTGATCCTGTTCCAGTACCCGATCCAGTGGGTGGCATTTCATCTGCTGAACGGTGAGGCCCAGGTCAAGGACCTTGCCCGTCAGTATTTTTATGTCAGGATCTACGCGGCACCGGCCACACTGGCATTGTACAGTTTCTATGGGTGGTACCTGGGCATGCAGAATGCCCGCATCCCCATGCTGATCGTTCTGATCGTTAATGTGGTAAACATCGGGATGAATTTTTTCCTGGTTTTTGTGATGGGGATGACGTCCAACGGCGTCGCGCTGGCCAATGTAATCGCCCAGTATTCCGGGCTCCTGGTGGCTTTTCTTTTCCTCTTCAAAAAATACAAACACCATGTCCGCTGGTGGAAAGCCGCCGAACTTTTGCGAAAAAGCGCCCTGGCGAAATTTTTCTCCGTCAACTCGGACATTTTCATCCGTACCGTGATCCTGATCCTGATGTTGTCATTTTTCACCAGCGAGTCGGCCAAACTAGGCAATAATATTCTGGCCGCCAATTCATTACTTTTTCAGTTCTTTTTCCTTTTCTCCTATTTTGCCGACGGGTTTGCCTTTGCAGGGGAAGCGCTTTCAGGCAAAGCCAAAGGCGCCCGTGATCTTTCGGAACTGAAAAAGACCGTACGTCGCCTGTTTCAATGGGGTTTCGGTATTGCGCTGCTCACCAGCCTGGTCTTTTTTTCCGGGATCGGGGTTTTGATGAAGATCATGACCAGCAATGCCGGGATTATGCAGGTTTCGCAGCATTATTATTTCTGGATCGTCCTTCTGCCGCTCACCAGTCTGGCCGCTTTTATCTGGGACGGCATTTATGTGGGCGTTACCGCTTCGAAAGCCATGCGCAACACCATGGTCATATCGGCATTTGTGATTTTCCTTCCGGTTTATTACACCACCGTTCATACCCTGGGAAACAATGGCCT
>JBJKPL010000068.1:0-3388 GCA_046706345.1 Candidatus Sulfidibacterium sp. | reverse complement strand
GCCATCATGGGACGTTTCACGGGCAAAGAACAGATGGAAGCCATCAGCGTGGGGCATGAATTTGAACAGACTACCGAATGGATGAAACAGGAAACCGGTCTCGACCTGAGACGGGTCTTGAATTTAGAAAAGGAAGCCCTGAAAGAATACCTGGCTTCTTTCAAGGGTTTTAACGTTGCCAACCTGGAACTGCTGGCGGAGTTTTTCTATGAAAACGGCATCCGCTCACCGGAAGGGGAAAAAGAAAAATTCCTGGAAAAGGCCATGCAGCTTTATGAGCTGTGCAGTGAAAAAGACCATACCTATTCTCTTGAAAGGGTTCGGAAAATGGACCAGGTCAGGAATAAATTTTAGTGAGACTTTTCAGATGG
This sequence comes from Candidatus Sulfidibacterium sp., assembly GCA_046706345.1. Classification (GTDB taxonomy): domain Bacteria; phylum Bacteroidota; class Bacteroidia; order Bacteroidales; family F082; genus Sulfidibacterium. Next base: position 3,017 of record JBJKPL010000068.1, on the reverse strand, counting down.
AAGGGTAAAGCTGAAGGTACTTCCTTTTCCCACTTCACTTTCTACCCAGATATGGCCGCCGTTTTTCTCGATAAATTCTTTACAGATCAGCAGTCCGAGGCCGGTTCCTTTTTCGTTGAGAGTACCGGGTTGCGAGAAGCTTTGGTCGATATGGAACAGCCGATCCTGGTCTTCTTTACCAATGCCGATGCCGTTGTCTTTGATCTTAAACACGACCTGGCCGTTGTTGCGTTCGGCTGAAATTTCGACCGCTCCGCCCAGCGGAGTGAACTTGATCGCATTACTCACCAGGTTCCGCAGGATGGTTCCGGCCATGTCAACGTCCACAAAAACGAGGTCTTTCTCATTCGCATGGGAAGTCAGCGTGATGGATTTGTGGGTAGCGACGCTTTTTAACGCTTCGGTGGATTCTTTCAGGATTTTGCTGACAGAAACGGATTCCGGTTCGAATTTCACGCGCCCTGTCTGGCTGCGGGCCCATTCCAGCAGGTTTACCAGGAGGTTCAGTGTACGTCCGGAAGATTTCTGGATCAGATCGGCCAGTTCTTCAATCCCTTCATAATCTTTTTCGCGGATCTTCTCTTCCAGCAGGTCGCTGAACCCTAAAATGGCATTGAAAGGACTTTTCAGGTCGTGAGCTATGATGGAGAAAAATTTGTCCTTTGAAGCGTTGAGCTCACGCAACCTCACTTCGCTTTCACGCAACATGTCGTCGGCTTTTTTCCGCTCGGTGATGTCGCGGACCACAGCCTGCAGAAAGTAGGCCCCGTTGATTTCCACGCGATTCAGCACCACCTCCGCATCAAAAAGCTTGCCCTTATGGGTGATGTGTTTCCAGTTAAAACGCTGCGGTGCGCCGTTAAAAGCATCTTCGATCTTCTCTTTGGCCAGCAGCTCCGAAGGACTCCCGTCGGGCTGATATTCGGGGCTGAATTCCCAGGGCGACCGGCCAAGAAACTGATCTTTGGTTTCACATTCAAAAATCGCCAGCGTCATCTGATTGCAGTTGACAAACAGCTCACGTCCCATGATGAAGATGGCGTCGTTGGCGCTTTCGAACAGTGTGCGGTAGCGGTTTTCTTTTTCACGGAGTTCCTTTTCCGCCTTGAGCCTTTCGGTGATATCCTGAACCAGCAGCAAATAGCCCACCGGTTCCGCTCCGGCCTGTGACTTCACCGGAGTAATCAAATATTGCAGATCGGCGATCCCGGTTCGGGTGGTTTCACCGTATTCCGACAGAGACTTCACCCGGTCGAAATCAAAAGTGATCGCCAGGTCGATCGGCTGGCCGCCGCGGAGTTGGTCTTTCTGCTGATCAGAAAGATAAATACTGTGAAAGAGGTTAAAGCCGGGATCGAATTTCTTTTCCGGCGTTCCGAAGATTTCCATGGCCGCTTTGTTGACGTCGGTTTGAAAGCCCCCGGCATCGTAAATTTCGATCCCTACGGGGGATTTCTCAAAGAAAGTCCGGAATTTTTCTTCACTTTCCTGAAGCTCCCGGTCCGACTTAAGCCTTTCGGTGATATCCTGCACCACTACCAGATACCCCAGGACCGTTCCATGGTTTCTGGATTTCAGCGGCGACACCAGATAATGCAGGTCCGATTTTCCTGCTTTACGGGTTTTGAATTGCGCTAATTTTTTGATCCGGTCGAAATCGAACCGGGCGGTATATTCCACCTGTTCGCCCTGGTTGAGCCGTTTCAGCAGATCAGGATTCAGGCTGGTACCATCCTGCAGGCTCATCCCCAGCACACTTTCCTTTTCGGTGATGCCGAAGATCTCCAGTGTGGTATCGTTCACATCCACCAACCGGCCATCAGCATCGTAAATATCAATTCCAACCGGAGAGCTTTCAAAAATGGTCCGGAATTTCTCCTCGCTTTCCTGCAGTTCACGTTCGGCTTTTTTCCTTTCGGTGATGTCGCGAAAGCTCCATACCCTTCCCACCGATTTTCCTTCAAACCGCTGGGGCTGGGAATAACGCTCAAAGATCCTTCCGTCTTTGCATTCCAGTATATCAAAAGAAGAGCTTTCTTCGTCCTCATAGATCTGATCATTCCTTTTCCGCATGCCCTGCGGGTCCACGACCTGATCCAGGATCAACGTTTTCATCCAGCTTTTATCCGAAGAATCCACGGGTTCTTCAGGAAAATTCCAAAGCTCGGCAAATTTATGATTGTAGTTGAGGATGCGCCGGTCACGGTCGACCACCATAATACCATCGGCCGTAGCTTCCAGGGTGGCATTCAGCAGCGAAAATGATTCTTCCAGCTTTTCTTCGGCCCGTTTCCTTTCAATCACATTGGCCACCTGGCCGGCGATGGAATCCAGAAAGCGGAGGTGTTTGGTTTCATAGACATCCGCTTCCTCATAATGCTGCAATACCAGCACGCCGACCGTTTTGGAAGAGGTTCGCAAGGGGATCCCCATCCAGGATGGAGAAAAGGAGCCCACCAGTTCTACTTCCCCCTGATCCACCAGTTTTTGGAACACATCGCCAGGGATCAGCATCGATTTTCCCTGTCGTAAAATATAGGCGGTGCAACTTTTTTCCAGGGGCAGTTCCCCTTCCGGCGTGTCGTCGTATTTATCAACAAAATAAGGGAAGTTGAACAGCCTCCGGTCCTCATCATAAAGGGCGAAGAAACAGTTTTCGGCGTACATCACTTTGCTGATGGAGGTATGGATGAGTCCGAGGAGTTCCAAAAGATTGGCGGTAGTAGCCACACCTTCAGTGATCTCATGCAGCACCTGGGCTTCCATCTGGAGGTTGTCTGAATTTTTATTTACAAACTGCAAGGTGGGTCGCCGGACAAAAATGTATAGAACGGGCACCATCATAATCATGAGAAAAAATCCCGACAAAAGGGTGGCCAAAAGCTCCTCCCTTGGAAAGAGGAAATCGAAAAGGAAAGACAGCCCCACATCCAGGATCAGGACAAAACCCAGAAGCAACAACAACAATTTGGGTACAGATTGATAGATCTCTCTTGCCAGGCTGAATGAATCTTTTG
>JBJKPL010000067.1:0-4401 GCA_046706345.1 Candidatus Sulfidibacterium sp. | reverse complement strand
CTTGCGAGATATATATGCTCACCTATGAAACGCCTGCATAGACGGGGCGGGGTGAAACCCGTGAATGCTCTATGCAGCCGACCACATTCCCATTTTCTTTTGCAAGAAAACGGCACTCTTTCCGGTGTTTTTCGTCCCACACCTCCCAGGGAGGGCACTGGGTTTCGAAGGTGGCATTTCCGGTGTCGATGCCTTCCTGGTAGATGGCAGCTACCTGGTCCCAGTCGGCGGGTTGTAATTGTTCGAGGGTCATAGGTCTATTTTAAGCGTTGCCTGTTGTTTCCCAGTTTCCGGATTGTTTCATCGTCCATTCGTCGATGTTGATCTTTAGAATGACCACGCTTTTTACGTTGCGTTCGTTGAAGACATTGGATTCCGGTCCACCATAGTGTGCCATGATCCGGTTCAGGCCATATTTTTTCTCTTCTTCCCCGGTGAGAATTTCCACGGTGCCAAAGCCGATCAGCGACCGGTAGCGGGCAGTCCAGTTGCAGGCCAGCGCGTCCTTCAGGACTTCGTGACCGTAATCCATTTGAAAACAAATCCGGTTGTTTTGCTTCAGGATATCAATCTTTTTGCCAGTGGTGGCCGAATGGACATAAAGGGCTTTTTCATCATATCCGAAATTTACCGGGACCAGATAGGGCATCCCCCGGTCCACCATGGCGAGGTGGCAAATCTCGGAGTTCGACAGGATCTCTTCAATGATCCGGCGGTCGGAACTTTCTTTATCTTTTCTGCGCATGGATTCTTGTTTTGTGGCGCTGCAAAGTTAACAGGTTGGCGTTACAAAAATCAAGGAAAGTAGTCCTGTTTAGGCGTTTCGGTTGCATTGGAAATTCCCATCCCAAACAAAGCATAATCGAATTTTACCGGATCGCCGGGGTCGAAAGTACGCAAGGACGCGGTAAGCTCTTCCACGGCTTTCCAGTCGTTCTGTTTTCGCTGTAAAAGGCCCAGACTTCGTGCGACCCTGCCGGTGTGGATGTCCAGCGGGATCATCAGTGCGGAAGCGGGGATGCCTTCCCAAATACCAAAATCCACTCCCCGTTCATCGCGGCGGACCATCCACCGGAGAAACATGTTGATACGCTTGGCTGCCGATCCGGCGGCAGGATTCGCCAGGTGCTTCTCCGAACGGGGCAGGTGCGGGGCTTCCAGGAATTCTTCGCGCAAACCCGTGATCAGACCTTTGACGGTGCCGGTCCGGGCAAAACAATTTACAGCAACCTGTTGGAGACCTCCCTGATCCTTGTAAATATGTTTTAATGCTTCCAGCAAAAACAACAGGTCGGACGCATTGAAAGTCCGGTAATAATAATTGACCATCCGTTTTAATTCTTTTTCTCCCGCCTGCTGAACAAACTGAAAAGGTTGACCTTCCATGAGTTGCATCAGTGCCCGGGCACTTTTTAAGATAGCGGTCCGGTTGCCCCAGGAAATCAGAGCTGTTAAAAAACCTGAAATTTCGATGTCTTCTTTGCGCGAAAAATTGTGCGGGATGCTCACCGGATCATTGGCAATGAATGTTTTATCGTTAAAAACCCGGACTTTCTCCTCCAAAAATGATTGTAATTCCAATACTTTTAATTTAGAAAGATTAAAAATAAAATTCTATCTTAGCCACAAAATAAACTAAAAAGTTGACAAATTGAAAAAGATCCTTACATTGATGATCATTCTGGCCGGTGGCCTGATTTTCTCAAATGGTACCTTCGCACAGGGAAATGAAACCATGCAACTGAGCAAGAAAGCGAATCTGGTAATTCCATCAGACGTGCATAAGGTCATCATGCAGCATTGCTTCATGTGCCATAACACGAAGTCGAGAGATGAAAAACCGAAGAAAAAGCTGAGTTTTGATATTTTAACCCATATGGATCTGCCCACGATCGTTGCCAAACTGCAAAACATAACCGATGCGGTGAACAACGACAAAATGCCTCCGAAGAAATTCCTGGAGCATCATCCCGACAAGGCGCTGACAGCCCAGGATAAGAACGCCCTCGTGGTTTGGGCCATCAGTTCTGCCGATTCATTGCTGCGACACAAATAAACCTCATTCCCATGAAAATTAAACTGAATAAGAAAAATCTGCTGACGTTGCTCGGCATTCTTGTTGTTTTGTTTCTGCTGATCCAGCTGGTCCCGGGTAAACGGCCTGCTGTTACCATGAATAATCCGGCGGATCTGATACAAAATACCAAGATGCCTGCGGAGGTCGCTTCCATGATCCGTACCTCCTGCTACGATTGCCATTCCATGGAAACCCATTATCCCTGGTACGACCGGATGGCACCCGCCACATGGCTTGTGTATCGTGATGTGCGTGCCGGAAGGCGACACCTGAATTTTTCAAACTGGAACCAGCTGAGTACTGCCGAAAAACTGAAACAGCTGAATCACATCAGTGATGAAGTCGGCGGCGGAGACATGCCTTTTCTGCCTTATGCCATCATTCACAAAAAAGCCAGGCTGAACAAGGAACAACGGAAGATCATTGTGGCCTGGACCAAACAGTACAGCAAGGATTTGTTTTATGCTCATTAATTTTACCTCATGAAAAAAACCGTTCGCCCATGGCGAACGGTTTTTTTATTGATTAAGAGAGTATAAGCTGATTATATTACCTGTACCGCTTCGACGATGTGGGTGCCCTGGTTGACGGCTTCCTCGTTTAACGGCAGTAGTTTATGATGTCTGGCAGGCAGTGATTTTTTGATCCCCTTGACCACATTTTCCATCTTGACAATGGGTTTCACTTTCAGGTAAGCGCCGAGAACGATCATATTAAAGATCTTGGTATTTCCCATTTCGGCGGCTTTCTGAGCCCCTTCCACGCGATAAATGTTGATGTCTTTGCGGGTGGGATGTTTGCTGATCCCGTTGGGATCGTACAACAGGGTGCCGCCCGGCTTAACCGTACTTTCAAATTTATCCATGGATTGCTGGTTCAGGATGATTGCAGTGTCGTAGGCCCGCAGGATGGGGGAGCTGATGCGCTCGTCGCTGACGATCACCGTTACGTTGGCGGTGCCGCCCCGCATTTCCGGGCCGTAAGAAGGCATCCAGCTGACTTCCTGATTCTGCATGATCCCTGAATATGCCAGGATTTTCCCCATGGAGAGAACCCCTTGTCCTCCAAAACCGGCTATGATAATTTCTTCCGTCATTTGTTGTCGTTTTTAGGTTAACCTATTTAATTAATTCGCCGTCTACTTTGATGTCTCCCAAAGGATAATATGGGAACATATTGTCCTGCATCCAGTTGTTGGCATCCACAGGAGTCATTTTCCAACCTGAGTTGCAGTTGGATACGACTTCGATAAAAGACAGGCCGGGGGCATTATCCAGTTGGTTCTGGAACGCTTTCTTAATGGCTTTTTTGGCTTTTCGCACGGCGCCCGGCGTATGAACGGCCTGGCGTGACACGAAATACGTACCTGGGAGTTGGGCCACCAGTTCGGTGATCTTCAACGGATTTCCCATCAGGGCGATGTCTCTTCCGTAAGGTGATGTGGAAGTCTTCATGCCTTCCAGCGTGGTCGGCGCCATTTGTCCTCCCGTCATACCGTAGATCCCGTTGTTGATGAAGATGATCACGATCTTTTCGCCGCGGTTGCAGGCATGGATGGTCTCGGCGGTACCGATGGCAGCCAGGTCGCCGTCGCCCTGATAGGTGAAGACCACCTTGTCGGGCCACAGACGCTTGATGGCGGTAGCCAGGGCGGGAGCCCGGCCGTGGGCTGCTTCCTGCATGTCGATGTCCATGAATTCATAGGCAAGCACCGAACATCCTACCGGCGCCACGCCGATGGTTTCGTTTTCTTTTCCCAACTCATCGATCACTTCCATGATCAGCCGGTGGGTGGTTCCGTGTCCGCATCCCGGGCAATAGCTCAGGGTCTTCTCGGTCATCAGCCGGTTTTTCTCGTAAACCAGGTTTTCTGGTTTGATGATGTCTTGTATTGCGATCTCTGACATGGCTTATTCTCCTATTAATTTATGTTCCAGCGCTTCCACTACTTCTTCCGGTGAGGGGATGATGCCGCCGAAACGCCCGAAAAATTCTACTTTCACTTTTCCGTTCACGGCCAGTCTTACGTCTTCCACCATCTGGCCGGCGCTCATTTCAACCGAAAGGAAGCCTTTTACACCTTGGTGAACCAACTCCTGAATTTGTTTCGTGGGGAAGGGCCATAAGGTAATGGGCCGGAGCAATCCTACTTTGATGCCGTTTTCGCGTAGCAGCTGAATGGCTTTCTGCGAGATACGGGCACTGGAACCATAGGCCACGATCACATATTCGGCATCCTCGCATTGAATTTCTTCAAAACGAACTTCATCTTCGGTGATCTTCCGGTATTTTTCCTGCAGATGGTGATTGTGGATCTCCAGCTT
>JBJKPL010000066.1:0-3347 GCA_046706345.1 Candidatus Sulfidibacterium sp. | reverse complement strand
GGCATTCAACCCGATGATCTTTTGGGCCGTAGCCAGTGATTTTTCCAGGGTGTCTTCGGGCAGACCGATCATCATCTGCAATCCCAGGTCAAAACCGGCATCGCGGATCATTTCAGAAGCCTGTTCCGCCTGTTGGGCCGTATGTCCCCGGAAGGACGCTTTCAGCACGGCATCGTCCAACGACTGAGCGCCCAGCTCGATGGTGGTTACGCGGTATTGTTTCAAAAGATAAAGAACGGCGCTGTTGATGAAATCGGGCCGGGTGGAAAGCCGGATACCTTGGATGGTTCCGGCATCGAGATACGGCTGCACCAGCCGCAGGTATTTTTCCTGTTCCGCCAGCGGAATACCTGTAAACGTTCCACCGAAAAATCCCACTTCCACCTGCCGGTTCTCTTCTTTAAAAGAATTCAGGTAAGTATCAAAGGTATCGGTGATCTCTTTTTCGGTGGGGATGTGCTGGTGTCCGGAAATTTTCTCCTGGTTGCAGAAAGCACATTGGAACGGGCAGGCCAGCTCGGGAACAAAAACAGGAATGGTATAGTGCTTTATTTTTTCCATCGCAGAACAAAAGTAGGGAAAAGCGGTTTTGCTTTTTTCTCATCGAACAATAGAATCCCGTATCTTTGGAATTCATTTTTCACAATAAAAATTCAAATCATGGAATATAGATTTTTAGGAAAGTCGGGACTGAAAGTGTCCGCGTTATCCTACGGGGCCTGGGTTACGTTTCACACACAGGCAGACGAAGACCTGGCCTTTCAGCTGATGACCAAAGCCTATGACCACGGCGTGAATTTCTTCGATAATGCCGAAGCTTATGCCGAAGGCAATGCCGAGATCATCATGGGAAAGGTGCTGAAACGGGCAGGCTGGAAGCGTTCCGATTTTGTAGTTTCAACCAAGATATTCTGGGGCGGTCCGGGCGTGAACGACCGCGGCCTGTCTTTCAAACATATCATCGAGGGCACCAACGCGGCCTTAAAAAGACTACAGTTGGAATATGTGGACCTGATCTTCTGCCACCGTCCGGATCTGTATACGCCCATCGAAGAAACCGTGTGGGCCATGAATCAGGTGATCCACCAGGGCAAGGCCTTTTACTGGGGTACCAGTGAATGGAGCGCCGAACAGATCCGAGAAGCCCATCGGATAGCGGAAAAGAATCACCTGATCCCGCCGTTGATGGAACAACCGCAATACAACCTGTTTACCCGAAGCAAGGTGGAAAAGGAATTTGCAAACCTCTACACAGAATTCGGTCTGGGAACCACCATTTGGAGCCCGCTGGCCAGCGGCTTGCTGAGCGGTAAATATACCCATGGCATCCCGAAAGGCAGCCGTCTGGACCTGAAAGAAATGGAATGGCTGAAAAAACGGGTGGAAAAACAAGGACTGGAAGAAAAGGTCCAGCAGATCCTTCAGCTTCATGAAGTGGCTGATGAACTCGGAGCTTCATTGCCGCAGCTGTCCATCGCCTGGTGCCTGACGAATCCCCATGTGAGTACTGCCATTACCGGGGCATCAAAACCGGAACAGATCGAGGAAAACATGAAAGCACTTGCCGTGGTCCCCAAACTGACCCCGGAGGTTTTGAAACGCATCGACGAGATCATGCAAAACAAACCGGCTGATGATTTCGACTGGCGCGAGAATTAAAAAATTTGAGAAAAACCCTGGATCTTATCCGGGTTTTTCTTTCCCCTTGTTATCAACTGAAAATTTGAAGCTGGAAATAACCTGCTTTCCAATGGGTATGTGATATGATCAGACTTGTCAGAACCAACGCGAAAAATCAGGATTTCCTGGAACTCCTGAAACAGCTGGACGCTTACCTGGAAGAAATGGACGGCGACGAACATCCGTTTTACGATCAGTATAATCAACTCGACGGGATCCTTCAGGTGGTCGTTGCCTATGAGGATGCAGAGGCCGTGGGTTGCGGCGCCCTGAAAGAATTTGACCCGCAGACCATGGAGATCAAACGGATGTACACGGCTCCCCATGGCCGGGGCAAAGGCGTGGCGTCAGGGATCCTAACCGAACTGGAACAATGGGCTGCTGCCCTGGGCTTTGAAAGATGCATCCTGGAAACCGGGGTCAAACAACGCGAAGCCATCGGCCTTTATCATAAGAACCGTTATGTTCTGATCCCGAACTACGGCCCTTATGCCTCGGCTGAAAACAGTCTGTGCTTTGAAAAAAAACTGAATCCTTAGCGGGATCTTTCGGGTTCCTGACCCCAAATTTCATCTCTTTTTTGTTCACCCAATCAATTTTTGGCCAGAGAAGAAAAATGTTAAAAATATAAAAGGACATAGAGGTCCTTTTATATAAAATTTATATCTTTGCCGCCGTAATCATTAAAAAAAGAACACCATGAACATTACTTCAGATACATTGGTTGGGGATGTGGTAAAACAAAATTTGAAAGCGGCCCCCATATTTCAGAAAAACAACATTGATTTTTGCTGTGGCGGACAGAAATCCATTTCAGAAGCCTGTGATGCAGCGCAGGTTGAACCGGAAAAGTTGTTGTTGGAATTAAAAGAACTTACGGACCAGGAGGATCCGGATGCCGTTTATTTTAACGGGTTGGCCCTGGACGAGCTGGCCGACTATATTGTAAAACGCCACCATGCTTACGTAAAGAGCAATATCCCTTTTCTGAAAGCCAGTCTGGAAAAGATTTGTCAGGTGCATGGCACACATCATCACGAACTTTTCGAGGTTGCGGCCCTGTTCAATGAATCCGCCGGTGAGCTGACCATGCACATGCAAAAAGAGGAGATCATGTTGTTTCCCTACATTCGAAAAATGGTCGAAGCCAGGCGAAGCAACACTCCGGTTGGTAACTCCGCATTCGGATCCGTGTCAAATCCCATTGCCATGATGATGTCGGAACACGACAACGAAGGAAGGCGGTTTGAAACCATTTCCGGCCTGACCGGGGATTATGCAATTCCGGAAGATGCCTGCAACACGTATCGGGCTACCCTGCAAAAGCTTCAGGAATTTGAAGAAGATCTGCACCGCCACATCCATCTGGAAAATAATATTTTGTTTCCCAAAGCCATCGAACTGGAATCCGAATTCACAAAATAACAGGCTGCATGTTTACAAAATCCACCGAATATGCCATCCGGGCTCTGGTGTACATCATGATACAGAATTCCAACGGCAGCCGTCCCGGTTTTAAGGAAATTGCCAAAGGGATCAATTCACCGGAACCGTACGTGGCAAAGATTCTACAGAACCTGACAAAACAGGGCATCAATAATTCTGTCAAGGGCAGAGGCGGCGTTTTTTTCTTTTCGGCACCGTCGGAAAAACTTTCGTTGTATGAG
>JBJKPL010000065.1:0-14957 GCA_046706345.1 Candidatus Sulfidibacterium sp. | reverse complement strand
ATACCATCGCTATACCATCTGTACTCAAAAGCTACTCAAACCCTTGTAAATACTGTACATTGACGTACTTTTGCATACACGTTGCATACAGCAGGTATGGTTGGGGTATAACCACCACATGGAAGTCAATCCACAAAGGTTTCGTTTCTTAACATTACATCCCGTATTGAAATATTGGTATCTGGAAGGAAATCCCCATATTCTGTCGTATGTTCGGTAATCCTATGGATGCAATTTACTGTGTCAACGGGTTGCTGTAATAATTTTACCAGCCGTCGATTTGTTTGCTCCCCATGTTTCCGATAACAGGCTGTTCAGTCAACCCATCAGGCCATCCGGGAAATGATCATATCAAAAATCCCGTCGCCGAGCCACTTGCGCAAAAAAATGGAGGGCTTTGCCATATAACCTTTCGCATACCTTCTTTTCGGCCGGTGGTCCGTGACGGCTTTGTAAATGGTTTTTGCAATGACTTTTGGATCAGTAAGCTGGTTGGTAGTGTACATTTTGGCCAGGCCATCGGCGGATTTTGTGGCGGCATCAGCGTAAACTCCAGCCCCGGATGTCTTTTTCAGATTCGCCGCTGCAATCGGGCCCCAATCTGTCAGAATCCCACCGGGCTCTACGATGATGACGTCAATACCAAATTTCTTAAGTTCGAGCCGCAAACAATCTGACAAGCCTTCCAGGGCATGTTTGGTGGCATGGTACCATCCGCCGAAGGGCGTATAGATCTTCCCGCCCATGGAGGAGATGTTCACGATCTTTCCATCATGTTGTTTGCGCATGGAAGGCAGTACCAGCTGGGTTAAACGGGCCAGCCCGAAGATGTTCACCTCAAACTGGCGGCGGGCTTCTTCTAGGGGCACATCTTCTATGGCTCCGTAAGATCCGTATCCCGCATTGTTCACCAGCACATCGATACGCCCTTCTTTTTGCATGATCCGGTCAACGCAGTTTACCATGGATTTTTCATCGGTCACGTCGAGGGCGATCACATGGATGCCTTTTTCCTCCAGATCTTTCATCTTTTCCGTACGACGCGCAGCGCCATAAACCACAAACCCGTTTTCAAATAATTTATAAGCGGTTTCTTTACCGATTCCCGAACTGGCGCCGGTAATTAAAGCAACTTTGGCTGTTTTCATGTCTTAATAATTTTAATTCGTATGGCAAAAAGATGACTTTCCAACGTCTGTGAACCATCATTTCTTGAATTGGCTTACAATTCCGACCGTCATCAAAAAGTCCAAACCCCATTTCACAGGGTAGTCTCAAATTTAAGGATAATAGGGTATCATACTGATCCTCCGAAAAACTTCTTCAAAAATATTTTCCTTGCAGGTTCTCCGCTTTATCAAACCATACAGTAACCTTTACGCCCTTTATCATAAGCCACAAACACAATGATAACTCGCCAATGACGATCGGCACCATGATTTCCGGGAAGATTATTTTTGCAACTTCCGGTGCCAGAAGCAAGGCAAAACTGTTTGTCAGATAGCATAAACCCGCTATTTGCATCAGAACGCCAATCGCCTTTGGCAAAAAGCCCGACTTAAAAATCAAATAGCCGTAGACAAGGGATGCAAAACCAAAAAATACCAGCCCTATTCCAAATTCATAATCATAGGACTGTATTGCAAGGTATGTCTGGGCATAAAGATGAGGCGCTCCGAATGCCTTCAGGTAATCACCGTTTCCCAGTAAAAGTAATACTTTCACCAAATTGACTTTGTTAACTACCAAAACCGCAGTCTGAATCAGGTTAAACAAAAGCGCAAACAAAGCCAGATTCTTGTTCACCGGCCTTAGCAAAAGAAAAAGAATCAGCATAACCGGTACATCCAAAATCTGCATCACAAGATCGGCGCCCAAACCGGTTCGCCATTCAGATTGTGAATCCATGATATTACGGGCCGTTGCGGTAAAATCGCCAGAAACAACAAGTTGGCTTCTGACAAATACCCCATAGAAGCCGATGATAAAAATCAGCAGATACAGAACTCCCGCTAAGCGAGCCAATGACTGCAATCTGTTTTTGTGAAACTTTCTATTTGTATCCATTGGTTTCCCTTTCTTTTTATTGAAATTAGGAGATCCGGTGCGTTGTTTTCCGGGCCTCCGGTTTTTTTTGGGTGCTCCCGTATCATTATTCCGGACGTACCCCCTCCATGGGTTACCTCCTCAATAATTACAGGTAATCATAAACCAGGGCTTAGAGGTTAAAATTTCAGGCCAAAACAACTCCAGGGGATTGTAGAGATCCGTTTTAGTCCGGTGTCTGTTACGATACCCTCTCCCCGTTCAGATAAGTAGCCAGCACCTTTGTTTGCAATATCTCTGCTTCAGGGCAACGCATAATGTCTTCCGACAGCATGACAAAGTCGGCCACTTTTCCCGGCTCGATGCTGCCTTTTTGTTTTTCGTCGAAGCTGCCCAGGGCAGGCCACAGGGTAATGGATTGCAGCGCTTCGGTCCGGCTGAGGGCATTTTCTGTCTGGAAGCCTTCCGGCGGCCATCCGTTCAGGTCCCTGCGGATCACAGCAGCATAAAACGTCTTCAGCGGGCTGATGTCTTCGATGGGGAAATCGGTGCCGTTCACCAGCCAGCCGTTTTGGTCCAGCAGTTGCTTAAAAGCATACGCCGTCTTCAGGCGTTTGGCTCCCAGGCGTTGTCCTGCCCAGGACATGTCCGATGTACAATGCGTGGACTGAATGGAAGGGATGATAGAATAAGCACCAAAATCGGGCATGTCGGCCGGATCCACGATCTGTGCATGTTCGATCCGCCACCGCCGGTCGTTTTTTCCTTTCAGAAATTGGGAATACAGTTGCAACACCTTTCGCGTTCCCCCAACACCGATGGCATGGGTGTTCACCTGGAATCCGGCGTCATAGGCCTTACGGCAGAACTTTTCGTAATATTCCAGGGGGTGCAGTTGCAGGCCGTAATGTCCGGGAAGGTCGGCGTAAGGTTCCAGTAACAGGGCTCCGCGTGATCCCAGGGCACCGTCGATGAACAATTTTACGGCGCTGACCGTTAACCTACCACGATGATAAGGTCCTGAAGGGAAGAAATAGCCGAAGTTGGCTTCTGTGGGTCGCATCATGGCATATACGCGCATCTTCAACGCACCCTCTTTCTGAAGACCATCTATCAGGAGAAGGTCTTCCAGGTCCAGCCCCGCATCGCTCACCGTGGTGAGTCCCTGTCCGAAGCACTTTTCCTGGGCCGCCAGCAGCGCTTGGGTTTTTTCTTCTTTGCTGGGCGACGGGATGAATGAAAGCATTCGTTCGGCGGCATTGTCGATAAGCACACCGGTAGGCTCCCCGTGGTCTGACACCACCTCACCCCCATCGATAGGGGTCCGGGCTGTAATGCCCGCCATTTTCAGCGCCAGCGCATTTGCCAACACCGCATGGGCATCAATACGTGTTAACACCACCGGCCGATCGGGAAACAGGGCATCCAGTCGTTCCCGGGTGGGAAAAGACTGATCCTCCCAGTCGTTTTGGTCCCAGCCCCTTCCAAGTATCCATGGCGAGGGGAATCGTTTTGCGTGGTTGACGACGATCTTCAGGACCTCCTGAAAAGAGCGGGTTCCCACCAGGTCGGCCCAGCGAAGCAATCCTGTGCCGTAAGACAGAAAATGGCTGTGACCATCGTTAAAGCCAGGATAAATGGCTTTGCCTCCGGCGTGGATCTCGGTCGTCGCTTGGTAGCGCGACAGAATTTCCTGATCGGAACCGGATGCCAGAAATTTGCCGTCCTTCACGGCAAAAGCCGTCATCACCTGAAACCGGGCATCCACGGTATACACTTTGGCATGGTGGACAATCAGATCTGCACTTTCTCTGGAATGGTGGGGGGTCATTGGCATGGCACTGAAAATTTACAAGATCAAAAGGAGAAAATACTTTCTTTTCCGGAAGGATTGGATTCCGGTGATGATGTCGCCGAAGAACGGCTCAGAGAATCCCTTCGCGGAGTATTTCCTCTATATTTTCAAATCGTTTCAGGGGTTTCTCTCCCTGATACTGAACAAAAGTATCCTGTTCAAAAGTAAAATAAATATCGTCCGGTTTTCTTTCGCTGAGCCCAGATACTTTGAAGCCCTTGCGCAACAGCGCTTTCTTCAGCCAGCGTGTGGGCATGCCGCCGGGCTGGACCAGCACACTTTTTCCCGAACCGGGGCGGTGGACACCAAAACGACCTTTGGAAGCATCGAAACGCACTTCCTGTCGGTCGAAATAGCGGTTGATCAGGCCCTGCCAGACAAGGTCCTCGGGCAATCCCGTTTTAAAGGGTTTTTCACGATTGATCAACCAGAGGTGATCGGCGTAGTCCAGGGCTATTTCGATGTCGTGGGTTGTCATCAAAATGCCTTTTTGATGTTCCCTTGCAAAAAACGACAGCCACTCCATAATCTCGATCTTCCCGGGAGAATCCACAAACGCCACGGGTTCATCCAGGAACAGGAAAGGCGTATCCTGAACCATGGCTCTTGCGAGTAACATCTTTTGTTTTTCTCCGTCACTCAAAGTTTCGAAAACCCGGTTTTTCAGGGAGGCAATTCCGAGCATTTCCAGGGTGTTGTCAATGGTGTCAAGATCCTTGCGGCTCAACTGTCCCCAGAAGGAAGCGTGGGGAAACCTGCCCATGCTGACCACTTCGAAAGCGGTGAGAAAACGGTCAGAAAACCGGTCGGTCAGCACCACGGCAAGCTGCCGTGACAAGGCACGCCGTGACATGGAATCCAGGGTTTTTCCGGAATAGGTTATGACGCCGGACAATGGTTTCTGAAATCCGGACAATGTGCGCAGCAGGGTGGATTTCCCGGCGCCGTTTGGCCCAAGCAGGCAGATCAGTTGCCCGGGTTCCAAAGAAGCCGTAATGGCATCCTGCAACACAAACGGCGCCTGGGTACCGTTCTGGTAACCGTTGCTCAGGTTGTCGATATGAAGTGTTGCAGAAAGCATGATCTCTTTTTATTTGTATCTCCCCGGCATCCCATACAGGGAAAAGTCTTTGATTAAAATGTCTTTAGATGCCTGTTTCGTAATACTACCCAAATGATCACCGGGGCGCCCACCAGAGACGTCACCGAATTGATGGGCAGCGAAATATCGTAACCCGGAAGCTTGGCCACCAGGTTGCAAAACAACGCCAGTGAAGCCCCCATCAGTACTGTAGCGGGAATCAGCACGCCATGCTGTGACGATTTGAAGAACCCCCGCGCCAGATGCGGAACGGCCAGTCCCAGAAAGGCAATGGGACCGGTAAACGCAGTCCCTACAGCCACCAGCACACCGGTAACCAGGATCAGAAAAGTCTGGATCCGCTGGGTTCGGAATCCGATGCTTTGGGCATAATGGGTTCCTGCCAGCAAAGCATTCAAGGGTTTCACGAAAAACAACGCGATCAAAGTCCCGGAAAATGCCGTAAAAAGCAAAAACAAGGATTGTTGTATGGTGGTTTTCGAGAAGCTGCCCAGCCCCCACAGGATATAGGTATGCAACTCATCAGAGCTGGTGAAATACTGCAGTACGCTGACTACGGCTGAAACGGCATAGCCCACCATGATGCCGATGATCAGCACGGTGATCACATTGCCCACACGGCCGGAAACATAGATGATGAGTGCCAGTACCAGCAAGGCGCCGAGAAAGGCGGCCATCACCACCGTAATATTCCCCAGGAAGGGAAATTGTGCCATCTGAAAACCGAAAACACTTCCGGACATGATCACCAGCGCCACCCCCAGGCTGGCGCCGGAACTGATACCCAGCACCGACGGTCCCGCCAGCGGATTCCGGAAAAGCGTCTGCAGGATCAGACCCGACAAACTCAGGACAATCCCGGTGGAAAGTGCGGTGACGGCTTGCGGCATCCGGTATTGGTTTACGATCACCAGGGCGGCATTGCCGGCCTTCGGGTCGTGGAACAAGGCTTCCAGCACCTGTTTCCATCCCAGCAAAACCGAGCCAACCCACAGATTGCCAAAAAATAACAACAGCGACAGCAACAGGAAAATTAGAAACCAAAACCGATGACGGGAAGAATGTTGCATCATTTCATTTCAAGCGCATAAAATTAAGGCAAAATCTTATAATATCTGGGCTTGTATCCCGGAAGGAGTTCCGGATGAAAGGCTTTGATAAAATCGGCCAGCAGGATCTGCGGGGCCAGGCGGCTGGTTTCGAAATAGGCCGTCTTCTCAGGGTCACAATAGATCACGTGATGGTGACGGAAAGCGCTGAACTTCGTAAACAACTGATTTTCGGACGCCAGCTCGGCATACGACGGCTTCACCCCAAAAGTACCTGTGATCCGCCAGAAATCGGCATTTTGCGCTTTCTTGAACACCGCTTCAAAGTCCAGCGGAAAGCTTGACTGCCGGGGAACATCCTTCCACAGGTAATCGCCGCCGGCATCCGCAAAGATCCGGGCAAAATAACTGTCGCCACCGGGAACATACCACTGTCCGGCATAATACTTTCCCGAAAAGACCGTCGGCCGTGTTTTCACATGAGCGGCCAGGGCTTTAAGTTTCAAATATTGCGTCTGGTTCCGCTCGAAGAGGCTGTCGGCCAATTTTTCCTTATCGAAGAATGCCGCTGTAAATTTGATCCATTCTGCCCTGCCCAATGGATCGGCTTCCATGTAATCCAAAAACGGAATGGCCGGGATAGAAGACAAAACCGCAGGCATTTTCTGTTCGGCATTGAACGGAGAATAAAACAAGGCATGGGGATGGGTTTCAACGATTTTCTCCACAAAAAAATTCCCGTTCTCATAAAGTTCCACCACTTTATGCTCTGCATATCTTTTTAATATCTCTTTGTTTTTCAGATATTTTACATCGGAAATACCGATCACCTGATCCAGCAGTCCCAGTTTCCGCATGGCGTCCAGCTGCGTCGCCGAAAATATTGCCACCCGGCTCAGCGGAATGTGGATCTGTCCCGGCCCGGGAGTTCCTTTCACCAGATCGAAGGAGGCCAGCACTTTTCCCTTCTCCCAGGGATTGTAAACCACCACTTTGGTAACTCCGGCCTCATGCTGGATGGAAAATCCGCGGGCATATTTTACCAATACCTCCTGCCCCCGGGCTTTCGCGTCCATTTTTTTTGTCGCACGGCCATGACAGCCGCTCCATAGCAAAACAAAAAGGATCAATCCCGTTGGAAGCACAGACCGGTAAACCCTGTTTTTCACAAAAGACCTCCTTTCCTTTTTCGTGTCTGAATGCCTTTCTTTTCCAGCAGATACCATCCCAAGATGCCGATGAGCACCAGCACCGGAGAGATCAGCTCAGCCTGGGAAGCGTGGATCCCCAGGAAAACATAACGGTGAGTCACCCGGATGTGCTCTATCAGGAACCGTTCTGTTCCACTGAAAATCAGGTAAATAAAAAACAGAACACCGGGAGTGGTGATTTTCCTGCGGATGGACCAAAGGATGGCAAAAAGGATCACGGCCATAATAGTTTCATAAACGGGGGTGGGAAACACGCCCTGGGGAAGGACCATGCAATGGGGCCCCTGGCAGCCGGGAATCGGGATCCCCTGGTTGATAATATTGTGGGGATAATTGTACGACCAGAGCCAGTCGGGAAGAAAATTCAGCCAATGGGGTTTTGTCAGGTGATTGACGATGCCCCAGTCGCCGTCGCCGGCCACCTGGCAACCGATGCGTCCCATACCGTAAGCCAGCATCAAACCCGGGGCATAGCTGTCCGCCAAATGCTTCCAGTGCATGCCATGGTTTTTCCCGTACCAGATGATGGCCACAGCCGCAAAAATCAGCCCCCCGTAGAAAGTCAGGCCGCTGAAAGAAAAAAGCGAACCCCAGGGGTCTGCAATAAATTCGTTCCAGTTTTCCAGCTGGTCGAAGATTTTGGCTCCAATGATCCCAAAGATCGCCGCAAGGAAAACCATGGTCCAGATCGTCTGATAAGGATGAACCCGGAGGATCTCCTTGCGGGGTGGATCCAGTTTGACCTTTTCTCTCCGGTACCATACAAAGAAAGTGTAAAGCGAAGCAAAAATAAATCCAGTCCAGAGAGAGCCTTCTGAAGAAAACAAAAACTGCTGGGGATCGTTCGCGAAAGTACTGTAGTGGGTATACGCCGCCGGAATCTTGAAAGCAATCAAAAACACAACACCAAAGTTCACCGCCAACTCCGAAAAAGAAGCCGGGGAACCCACGAGGATTTCCTTTTCGGTTGCTTTAATCAGGCCTTTCTTTTCTTTTCGCTTCAGCTCAAGATACAGCAGATAGCCGCCTGCAAGAAATGCCAGCGACACAAAGAAACCGTAACTCATGATGGGCAGGTTCAGATGCGTTCCGAAAATACTGTTGATCAGATCACTGAGCTTGGGATACATATATTTGAGATTAAATAAAATGCAAAAACCGAAGGGCAAATTTACATTTATTCTGCCAGTGGCCGGAACCTGCAGGGCAGGATACGGTGATATTTTCCATTCTGTTCCGTCACGCTGCCCCAGACCGCTTTTTGATTATTTTTGCAGGAAACAACACAAGCAGCCATGCAAACTCCCCTGGCAGAACAATTAAGGCCCAGAAATCTGGATGAATTTATCGGACAGGAAAAGCTGGTGGGCAAAGGAGGCATCCTGCGTCAGGCCATCGATTCGGGAAAGATCCCTTCGATGATTCTGTGGGGTCCTCCGGGCGTCGGGAAAACAACCCTGGCCAACATCATTGCCAATCAGCTGAGCCTGTCGTTCTACACGCTGAGTGCCGTCAGTGCGGGAGTGAAAGAAGTACGCAAAGTGATTGATGCGGCATCGGAATTTCAGGGGAATGTGATCCTGTTTATCGACGAAATTCACCGCTTCAGCAAATCCCAGCAGGATTCTCTGCTGCATGCCGTGGAAACAGGCATCCTGACCCTGATCGGAGCCACCACGGAAAATCCGTCTTTTGAAGTGATCTCACCGTTGCTTTCGCGATGCCAGGTTTATGTTTTGAGTTCACTGGATCAAAGCCACTTAAAGACGCTGATCCAAAGAGGCGTAAAGAAACTCTCGGAAGCGTACAAGCTCCGGATCGAAGTAAAAGAAGACGAAGCGCTGATGCGGATCTCCGGCGGGGATGCCCGAAAACTTTACAATGCACTGGAGTTGTTCGTTCAACAGCAGCGAGGTACCTCAGACACGCTGATCATTGACAACGACAGCGTCAGCAAGTCGATCCAGGAAAACCTGCTGGTTTATGACAAACAGGGGGAAATGCATTACGACATCATTTCCGCATTCATCAAATCCATGCGCGGCAGCGATCCCAACGGGGCCGTCTACTGGCTGGCGCGGATGGTGGAAGCCGGGGAAGATCCGAAATTCATCGCCCGCCGCATGCTGATCCTGGCTTCCGAAGACATCGGCAATGCCAACCCCAACGCCTTGCTCCTTGCCAACAATTGTTTCGATGCCGTGAACAAGATCGGCTGGCCCGAAAGCCGCATCATCCTATCGCAAACCGCTATTTACCTGGCATCCTCTCCCAAAAGTAATGCGTCCTATCGGGCCATTGATGATGCGTTGGCGCTGGTCAGGAAAACCGGCGACCTGCCCGTGCCCTTGCACTTGCGCAATGCACCCACCAAGCTGATGAAAGAGATCGGCTATGGAAAAGACTATGCCTACGCCCACAGCTACGACGGGAATTTTGTAGATCAGGAATTCCTTCCGGATGCCATCAAAGGCACCATCCTTTACGAACCGGGCAAAAACCCGCGGGAACAGGATATCCGGCAGAGGTTAAAAAATCTTTGGCAGAAGAAATACCGCTATTAACGAATTCTGGGCGCACCGTTTTCCTGGTAAGCCACAATTTTATAATTCTTTACAATGGGCACCACCGTGCTTTTATTGATTTGAAAGGTCAGGTCCAGCAGCTCGTCATCCACCAGGCTGCGCAGACGGTTCCGATGCGAAGATTTGTCGATATAGGTAAGTACATCGCCTTTGGCACCATTCCATTGATCAATGGACATTTTGGCAGAATCGCTTTCGGTGGTAAACTGATACTTTTGGATTAGGATCTCCGAAAGGGCCCCGGCAAACAAAGAATCCTCCATATTGACGGTATTTTTCCAACCCGCACAGAAAATTATCACATTCTTATTGCTTTTATGGAGCCATTCGGCCACGGCATCCAGGTTCAGAAACGAACCAATAATGACTTCAGAGGCCCCTGCGGCCTTTTTGATGGCCTTGGTACCATTGGTGGTGGAATACACGATTTCTTTTCCGATATAAACGGGATTAAAGAAAGAAGTGGCCGAGTTGTCAAGATCGGCAAAGCGCACTTTCTTTCCTCCCCTTTCGGCAGCCACGATATAGCCCAGGCGTTTGAAGAACCGCGCAAAGCGGATCCGCTTCACAGGAATGATGGCTTTTACGCCATAATCCAGGGCAGCACAGATGGAAGTCGTAGCCCGAAAAACATCCACTACGACCACCACATAAGGCTTCTTTACAATAAAATCAGCAAACAGCCTGGGAGCCAGGACTACTTCAATGGTCCTTTCCTTTTCCATGACCCAAATATAAGATTACATTTTGAAAAATGGCGGCGGGGTTACGACCGCCTTAACCAGCTTGTTCCTGATCTTGATAAAGATCTCGGAACCTTCTTTCCAGTAGGGCTTGTCGAGGTAAGCCAGACCGATCCCTTCGTGTGTCAGCGGAGAACTGGTTCCGGAAGTCACCCGACCGATGACCTGGCCGGAAGCGTCGGCCACTTCATAACCATGCCGGGGAATGGCACGTTCTGCCATCACAAAACCTTTCAGGCGCTGCGGCACGCCGTTTTTTTTCTGATCTTCAAACAACGGCCGGTCGATAAAGTCATTGCCGTCGGCAAATTTGGTGATCCAGGCCAGGCCGGCCGCAATGGGAGATGTGGTATCATCGATTTCATTTCCATAAAGGCAGAAACCGGCTTCAAGTCGTAACGTATCACGGGCGCCCAGTCCGATGGGTTTGATACCGAATTCTTCGCCGGCTTCCAGTACGGCCTGGTAGACTTTTCCGGCCACTTCATTGGGAATGTAAATTTCACAACCACCGGAACCCGTATACCCTGTCGTTGAGAACAGAACATCCGGAACACCGGCAAATTCAAGCACTTTGAATGTATAATATTCCATATCCGTCACCGGAGTGGAGGTCAGTTTCTGCATGGCTTTCAACGCCAGCGGTCCCTGTACGGCCAACTGGGAGATCTGGTCAGATGCATTGGTCAGGCTCGCATTCACTGTATTTTGTGACACCACATGGTTCCAGTCTTTTTCGATGTTGGCGGCATTCACCACCAGCAAATATTTTTCGGAATGAAACCGGTACACCAGCAAATCATCCACAATTCCTCCCTTCCCATTGGGGAAACAACTGTACTGGACTTTCCCGTCAAAGAGGGCTGCCACATCGTTGGTGGTGATTTTTTGAACCAGGTCAAATGCCCGGGGACCTTCCACCCAGAACTCGCCCATATGGGACACATCAAAAACACCGAGTTTGTGTCTTACAGTCTCGTGCTCAACGGCAATGCCCTCGAACTGTACGGGCATATCATAACCGGCAAATTCCACCATCTTCCCTCCCATCTGACGGTGCATTTCATTCAAAGCTGTTTTTTTCATTTTCCATTTTTATTTAAAGGCCTACAAAAGTAGGAATTCCTTCCGAGCATTAAAACAACCATTTCAATTTAGAATGAAACAAAGAGAACCTCCTTTTATTGTATTATCTTTTAAGTTTTTAGAAATATTTTTATGGGTCCTGTTCCGAAGAAAAATTCAGGATCTGATGGCCGATGGGGCAATGGAGACAGCGTTGCAGCTGGCAATAACCGGTCTTCAGATGGATCAGGGCCTGGGAATGCAGGGCGCTGGTTGTTTTTACACCCAGGGTTTCGAAGTGCCTTGTGATGGTATTATCTTCTGCCGGGATGGCTTCAAGCCAGCGGATGGCCTTTTCTTCCATCCCCGGATCATTTTTAAAACGCCCGTAAACAAAAGCATACGGGATGATGCTGTTGATAAGGATCCCATGGATGAAGGCTATTCCCATCCGGCTTGTTTTCTGCTGATGGGCTTTTCCGAAGCGGTAATGGTTTTTCCAATAGGGCGAGGTTTCACAGCGTAAAAGTTTAATGACCCGGGGCAGGCTTTTTGCGGTCAGGATCTGATCAATCAGCCCGGCAGACCCGTACAAAAGGCTGGCAAATTGTGCCATGCGCAGGGTCGGGAAATTCGAAGGCCGCATGCGCATGAATTTCCAGACATAGGTTTTCATGGGGGTCAGTTCGTATTTGGCAGAAAGGAACAGATATTCCTTCCGAAGTTCCCGGGGATAAGCTTCCTGCAGATTCCCTTTCAGAAATCCGGCCTGACCGAAAAGCAGGGCCTCCAGCTGAAAGCGATCCGATTTATGCCTGGAGAGGATGGAAAAAGGCAAGGAAATGGCCAGTTGTTCAAAGGCAACGGTATTGGCTTTCAATCCGAAACTCTTCATCAGGCTGCGGTAAAACACCTCCCGGAAATCGCCACCGGCTTCCCCGAGTTGGGTCTGAATGACCCGGGCTTTTTGCTCCAATCGTTCCAGAGCAAAGTGATCCAGAGCACTCAGCAGGATCAGGTCGCCTACGCGGCCAATATCCGTTGCACAGGGAATCCATTGCGACGACAACAGGAAACCCCGGAATTTCTCGAACAGCGCTTCCCTAAATTTCCCCTTCAGTTCCAGACAGGGGATCCTTTCGCCGTTGATCCTGAAAACTGGCTTGTCGTTTTCGTAAACCACATGGAGGATGACGCTGTTGTAGCTTTCATCCGTTTGATGTCCATGCCGGAACCAGTCACTGCTTTTCAAATGGATTTCCACATTCCCGGCCCATTGCATGCTTCCCAGGCGGATGCGGCATCCGGAGAAATCCGGTCCGCTGTCTTCGTTTCTGAACCCGGGATTTTCAATGATGAGGGGGGTACCGTCATCGGTCGTCAGCGGTTTATGGGCGAGATGATATTTCCAGAGGTAGTATAGAAAATCTTCAGTCATAAGTTGTTGGTTCTGAAGTTTCGTCTTGCTAAGATATTCATTTTTCTTCAGTTTAGAAAATCCTTGGCTGTTCAAAAAAAACTATTGCTAATGCATGGAAAAAACACTACTTTTGTACCGCTGATTATTAGATAACCATGGCAAATGAAGCAGTATTAGTTTCCGGAATTGAATATAAAGTCAGGAAAATAATTGAGGCAAATCATTTGCTGAAGGAAGAAAATAAGAAGCTGCAAAACAAGCTGGAGGCGCTCCGGGGCGACCTGGAAAATCTTCAGAACGAGTTAGATATTAAAAATAATGAATTTTTAAAACTATCGCTGGCAAAAGCTTTGGAAAGCAAATTCGGTGTTGAGAAAGGGATTGAGATAATTGATCAGATGATTGAAGAGATAGACCGGAGCATTGATGTAATTAGTCAATAAATCATAGAATTGAGTCACGATTTATTAAATATCAAAGTCACTATTGCAGGAAGACCTTACAAAATGAGTGTTACCGCGGATCAGGAAGAAGCTGCCAGAAAAGCAGCCCAGGTGATCAACAGCACCATTAAGGAATTCGCCCACTCGTTTGAATACAAGGATGAGCAGGATTTATTGGCCATGGTTGCATTACAAAATACGGTCGGAAAAATTGAATTGGAAAGAGAGAAAAACTTCAGAGACTTGGAGATGGAGAAAAAACTGAAGGAAATAGATGAAGTCTTAACTGCTCAATTATCTATGGACTAAATCGTTCTTAAACAAAGACATACCCGCATAATCTTACGTTTGTAAACTCAACACTACAAACTTTGGGGTTGGGTTAGCAAATTCTAGAACAGGCCTGATTACCCTCGTGGGATCTGCCGTCATGACAGACGCTGGAAGTTCGAAAATTACGGCTGCCCTATT
Organism: Candidatus Sulfidibacterium sp.; assembly: GCA_046706345.1. GTDB lineage: Bacteria > Bacteroidota > Bacteroidia > Bacteroidales > F082 > Sulfidibacterium. The sequence continues at coordinate 967 of JBJKPL010000065.1, read as the reverse complement.
TCATGTCATTTAGGAGTTTACTTCAACTCCACGGTTATGCGGGTTTTTTCTTTTCCTGGTGCTTGCCGGCACAAAACAATTTATCTATGGAGAACATCATACTAGCCAGTTTGTTCATACTGGTAGCCTTTGGGCTTGGGATCCTCGTGACCTATTTCTTTTTGAAAAGGTCGCTCCTGAAAAAAAGCGAGGCAATCCTGGTCGAAGCAGAGGAAAAAGCGGAGGTGATCAAAAAAGAAAAAATCCTCCAGGCCAAAGAAAAATTCTTACAACTGAAATCTGAGCATCAGAAACTTATTGACGAAAAAAACAAAAACATCCAGAAAATTGAAAACCGGGTCTTGCAAAAAGAAGCCAGCATAAGCCAAAAGCTTCAGGAGCTTCAACGGAAAAACAACGAACTGGAAAAACAAAAAAGTAACCTTTCCAACCAGTTTACCGCTCTTGAAAAGAAAGAAGAAGAGGTGGAAAAACTTCGCAACGAGCAGATCAGCCAGCTGGAGAACATCAGCAAACTGTCTGCCGAAGAGGCCAAAGAGCAACTGATCGAAACCATCAAAGGCGACGCCAAGATGGAAGCCATGGTCCAGGTACGTGAGATCACCGAAGAAGCGAGACTAACCGCCGAGCGCAGTGCCAAAAAGATCATTATCGAAACCATTCAGCGGACGGCTGCCGAACATGCGATCGAAAATACCGTTACCGTTTTCAACATTGCCAGTGAAGACATCAAGGGGCGGATCATAGCCCGTGAAGGCCGGAATATCCGAGCGCTGGAAGCACTCACGGGCGTAGAGATCATCATCGACGACAGTCCCGACGCGATTTTACTTTCGGGTTTCGATCCGATCCGGCGTGAAGTGGCACGGCTTTCGCTCCAGAAACTGGTTTCCGACGGACGGATCCATCCTGCCCGTATCGAAGAAGTGGTGGCCAAGACCATCAAGGAAGTGGATCAGGAGATCAT
>JBJKPL010000064.1:0-8946 GCA_046706345.1 Candidatus Sulfidibacterium sp. | reverse complement strand
GATTTTGCCCGGACCATCAGTATCCACCCCCTGTATACCCGGGCTTACCTCTACCGGGGGATCTGTCTGGACGCGGTCAACGAATATGATCAGGCAATCAAGGATTTTGATCATGCGCTTTCGCTGGATCCTTTCGATCCGGCGGTATTTCAGGCCAGGGGAAACACAAAAATGCACATGCGCGAGTACGAGGATGCCCTATCGGATTATTCCCAGGCGATCCGCCTGAATCCGAAGCTCGGTGAAGCGTATCTCAACCGCGGTGTGGATTATCATCTGCTGAAAAACGACAGCCTGGCCATGAGGGACATCAACAAGTCCATCCGACTCGACTATTTTAATGTGGATGCCTGGATCAAGCGGGGGATGGTTCATTTCGAAATGGACAGTTTGCCCCAGGCGCTCAAGGATTATGACCAGGCGGCGCAAATCAACCCGGAATATCCTTATATCTATTTCCAGCGGGCCATGACCTACCTGAAAATGGGAGACACCACGCATACCATCAACGATTATCGGCGCGTCATCAAACTGGATTCCACCAATGCCCTGACTTATTACAACCTGGCCTTACTGGAATCCATGCGTGACAGTCTGAAAGCGGCTAAAAAATATTACGGAAAAGTCATCGAAATCAACCCGAAAAACGTTTACGCTTATTACAATCGCGGGATCGTGGAATTAAAAATGAACCAGCCCTTTGACGCCAACTGGGACTACACGCGGGCCCTGGAAATTTTCCCCGGCTTTGCCGGTGCTTATGTCAACCGTTCGTATGCGCGATTGCAAATGGGTGACAGTGCCGCAGCCCAGAGTGACCATGACAAAGCCATGAAGATCATTGCCAAAGTCAACGGCAACAAGGGGGCCACCCGTGCCATGTTCAAAAGATACGGAGACTCCACCTATTTTAACAAGATCATCGCTTTTGAAGCCGACTTCATGAATGGCGAAATGCGGAAGGGAAGGATCCAGTTCACCAACATCAACATCGAGCCCCAGCCTGACTTTTTTATTGTGTATGCTTTCAACCTTCCCGACTCGATTTATGAAAGCCTGCGCGAATCGGCGTTTATCGATGAAAAGCTGGCCCGTTTCAATGCCAACAACCCGGGTGGGATCAAGTTGTTTTACACCACCCACACGATACCCGAGTCCAGATCGGCCGAACAAAACCTCAACAACCGATTGGTGCACAAATTATTAAAACAGAAAGACACCACGGACGCCTATCTGGTAAACGGAGTCATCAACAGTATGGATGGGAACTTTGCCGGGGCGATCAACTCCTATGATTCGTGCATCGCAAGAAACCGGAACGATGCTTTGGCCTACTTTAACCGTGCGGCGACCCGTACCCGAAAAGAAGAAACCCAGTACGACGAACTTCGTTACAGCAACTCGATCACCATTTCAAGAAGTAATTTCCAAAGCAAAGAACCGGCTCAGCACATCCCGCTCCCCAATTATCAGCAATCAGTAGCGGACTACGATACCGTGTTGCAGCTAAATCCCAAACTTGCTTTCGCTTATTACAACCGGGGGAACCTGTATCTGAAGATGAAGAAATTCAAGGAAGCCATCGACGAGTATTCCAAAGCCATCGGCTTCGAGCCCCATCTTGCGGAAGCTTATTACAACCGGGCCCTGATCCTGCTTTATCTGAAAGAAAACGACAAAGCCTGCAAGGATCTAAGCAAAGCGGGCGAAATGGGGGTCAACGATGCGTACAACGTCATCAAACGTTATTGCACGAAGAATTAACAGTGCTTTTTATCGGCTCTTCAGTTAACATCAGATAGTTTATATTTTTTTGAAACATTCATTGCCGGAAATTCAATTGGAGTAATTTTGTAACGATGCTTCTTGATTTTTTTAAAAAATACATATACAACAAATATTTTTATACCGCACTGGCTTTTGTGGTATGGATGTTTTTTTTCGATTCCGACAACTTTCGTGAGCAGATCCGGCTCAGCCAGAAAATCAAGGACCTGGAGCACCAAAAATCCTTTTATACCAAAGAGATAGAAAAGAACAAAGGCGCACTCAATGCCCTGCAATATGATACCACCAAACTCGAAGACTACGCCCGGGAACGATATTTCATGAAAAAGGACAACGAAGATATTTATGTGGTTGTGCGTGACTCCGCCAACAACTAAATCCGATCTGATTTCCGTATTTTTTTATTGGGGATCGACATCCACCTGTATCTGGACTGATTTCAGATGTGTATGCCGGTTGAAATCCATCAGCACTTGCCGCAGGACTTGTTTTTGTTCATGCTGTCGCGCACTGCGTGGTATTTTCAGCAGGATCTGTTTGATGTACTTGTTTTTGATCCGGGAAACCATCGGATATTCGGGTCCGTAAACCAGATTTCCGAAATGGGACCGAAGGTCGTTGGCCAGCACATCTGCCGCTTTATTGAGCAGCGCCGGATCTTTGTGTTTTAATTTGAGAATGATCAACCGGTAAAAGGGCGGATAATGAAATTTCCGGCGTTCCCCGAGCTCTCTGCCGAACATCCCTGCATAGTTATGCCTCACCACATCACCGATAACGGGATGGGTGGGGTCCCAGCTCTGAATAATGACCGTACCCTGTTTGTTTTTTCTGCCGGCCCGTCCGCTGACCTGTTCCATAAGCTGAAAGCTGCGTTCATGAGCTCTGAAATCCGGGAATTGCAGCATGTTGTCCGCGCTCAGGATCCCGACGACCTGAACATTATCAAAATCAAGGCCTTTGGTCACCATTTGCGTTCCGGTCAGGATGTCCGTTTTTCCGTTCTCAAAATCAGAAAAGATCCGTTGGAAAGCACTTTTGGAGCGGGTGGTATCCAGGTCCATGCGGTCGATGCGGGCGCTGGGCAGGATGATGGACAATTCCTCCTCCACTTTCTCGGTACCGAAGCCTTCCATGGTAAGATGGGGACTGCCGCAGTGCTCACAAACGGGCGGTACGGTTCGCGAATAACCGCAGTAGTGACAGCGGAGCAATTCCTGTTTTTTGTGATACGTCATGGTCACATCGCAGTTTCTGCATTGCGGAACCCAGTTGCATTCCTCACATTCGATGCGCAAAGAAAACCCGCGCCGGTTCTGGAACAGGATTACCTGTTGCTTCTGTTCCAGGGCAGCTTCGGTATGTTTCAGCAGCACCGAGGAAAAATGGGAGCGCAACATCCGGCGCCGTTTTTCTTCCTTCAGGTTCACGACCAGGATCCTTGGCATTTCAACACCACCGTATCGCTCCGTTAAAGCAACCAGACCATACTTTCCGCTCTGGGCATTGTAATAGGTCTCGACGGCGGGGGTAGCAGATCCCAGGACCACCCGGGCGTCATGCAAACCGGCAAGGAAAATGGAGGCATCGCGGGCATTGTACCGGGGGGCAGGATCAAACTGCTTGTACGACGGATCGTGTTCCTCGTCCACAATGATAAGCCCCAGGTTTTCGAAAGGCAGGAACATGGCGGATCGTGGTCCAAGGATCACCCGGTATCGTTTATGTACTTCAGCGTCCTGCAATCCGGCTACATTTTCCCACACCTCTGCTCTTTCGTTCTGATTGTATCGCGAATGATAGACCCCGATCTCATCACCGAAATGTTTTCGCAGCCGGGTGATGATCTGGGTGGTCAGCGCTATTTCAGGCAAAAGGTACAGGACCTGCCTCCCTTTTTCCAGGGTTTCTTCTATCAGTTTGATATAGATCTCGGTCTTGCCGCTGGAAGTCACCCCGTGCAGGAGTACCACCCGATGTTCTTGCATTTCCTGGTTCACGGCCTCAAAAGCACGCTGCTGTTCTTCGCTGAAAACGATGGGACCGCCGGGTACAGTATCTTCTCCGTCGAACCGGCTGGCGGGTTTCTCCACTTCTTCCAGAATTCCTTTATCCAGCAATGCCTTCAGCGCTGACAGACTGCCACCGGTTTTTTGCTGTAGGTCGGATCTTTTGACCAGGATTCCTTTTTTCAACGGCAATCCGGCCAGGGTCATCATGGCCATAAGGATCTCCATCTGTTTTGGGGCTCGCCGGCCCAGCCCATCCAACAATTCATGCAATGCCGATTCTTTCAGATAGAGATCACTGAAAAGCAGATACTTCTCGAGTTTGGGTTTGTAGGAGCTGTTTAGTTCCTCTTCCATAAAGATCATCTGACGCTGGATCATGCTTTTCAGTAACGGAAGCACTTTCTGAAATCCCACGATCTGCCCGACTTCTTTGATGGTCAACTTCCTTTGTTGCATGAGCGCTTCGGTGATCTGATATTCGGAGTCCGAGAGCGGATCCTGGTCGGGTCGGAAAGTTTCGGAAAGAAGGATCTTTGATTCGCTGCTTAATTTAAAGGCAGAGGGAATGGCCACATTCATCACCTCACCCAGGGTGGACATATAATAATCGGAAATCCAGCTCCAGAATTTGATTTGCAGTGGAAATACCAGCGGTTTTTCATCCAGCACGGAAAGGATGTATTTGGGCGTTCCGGTAGCCGGGGCTTGTTCATGCAGTTTCAGGATCAATCCGGCATAAACCCTGCGGCTTCCAAACTGCACGCTTACCCGTTGTCCCACCTGCACCAAAGAATTCATGGAAAATGGAATCCGGTAGGTAAAGGTTCCCGGAACCGGCAAGGGCAGCAAAACTTCCGCAAATAATGTGGTTCTTTCCATAAAACAAAAGTATCCATTTTTACAAAGCAAACGGGATGAAATAAAGGCCGGACTGATGATTTGCCCCCTGCTGAAAACGACTTTGGAAAATCAGGATGTCCGCTTCAGGTTCGGGAAAAAATCTTAAAAGCTCTTAAAATAACTGGGATGGGAAAAACGTTCTTCCGGGGTTGATTAATTTTAATATTTTTGCATAAAATAAATCTTCCGTCATGACCACCGTTAACGATAAGTTCCTGGGCGAAGGCCTTACATACGATGACGTATTGCTGGTACCCGCCCATTCCTCCGTTTTGCCACGCGAAACGGACCTTTCAACGCTTTTTTCCAAAAATATTAAATTAAAAATTCCCGTAGTCTCCGCCGCCATGGACACGGTCACCGAATCCAAAATGGCCATCGCCATGGCCCAGGAAGGCGGCATCGGCGTGCTTCACAAGAATATGAGCATCGAAATGCAGGCCAACGAGGTTAGAAAGGTCAAGCGTGCCGAAAACGGTATGATCCTGGACCCCGTCACGTTGAATGCCGATGCCCGGGTGGTCGATGCGCTGAACCTGATGAAAGAATACAGCATCGGCGGGATTCCCGTAGTGGACAACCGTCAGAAGCTGGTGGGGATTGTTACCAACCGCGACCTGCGTTTTGAAAAAGGCATGAACAAGCCCATCCGGGATGTGATGACGAAAGAGAACCTGATCACGACCACGGAATTCACCAACTTTGAGGAAGCTGCCGAGATCCTTCAGCAGTTCAAGATCGAAAAGCTGCCCGTGGTGGATAAAGATTACAAACTGGTAGGGCTCATCACCTATAAAGACATTATCAAGATCACCCAACATCCCTCGAGCTGCAAAGATAGCCTGGGCCGTTTGCGTGTGGCGGCCGCAGTAGGGATCGCCTCTGACACCATGCAACGATTGGCGGCGCTGGTAGATGCCGGGGTGGATGCCATCGTGGTGGACACGGCGCATGGCCATTCCAAAGGCGTTATGGAAACCGCCAAACAGGTGAAGAAGAAATACCCGGGCATTGACCTGGTCGTAGGAAACATTGCCACGCGTGAAGCTGCTCTGGATCTCTTGTCGCTAGGGGTCGACGGCATTAAAGTCGGAATTGGTCCCGGTTCGATCTGCACCACACGAGTGGTGGCCGGCGTGGGGGTTCCACAGTTAACGGCAATCTACAATGTTTCCAACGCACTGAAAGGCACCGGTATTCCTGTGATTGCCGATGGGGGCATACGGTATACAGGCGATATCGTGAAAGCCATCGCGGCCGGAGCCCACACCATCATGGCCGGTTCGTTGTTTGCCGGTGTGGATGAATCACCGGGAGAAGCCATTATCTACGAAGGCCGTAAATTCAAAGCCTATCGCGGGATGGGTTCGGTGGAAGCCATGGAACAAGGATCCAAAGACCGCTATTTTCAGGATGCAGAAGACGACATCAAGAAACTGGTTCCGGAAGGGATCGTGGGAAGGGTGCCTTACAAAGGAACGTTGTCTGAAGTCATCATCCAGATGATTGGCGGCTTGCGTGCCGGAATGGGCTATACGGGTTCCAAAACCATCGCCGATCTGCAAAATGCCAAATTTATCAAGATCACTTCGGCCGGGGTTACGGAAAGTCACCCCCATGACATTACCATTACCCGCGAAGCACCCAATTACAGTAGACAAAGCTAACAAGCCGGTTATGAGAAAATTGCTTCTTCTGGTTGTATTGTCTCTTGTCGCATTTGCTTCAAAAGCGCAGGATTCATTCAATAAGAAGGAGTTAGCCACCATTGGCGATCAAAAAGTGACCGTTGGGTCGTTTCTGAATATTTACAACAAAAATAATTTTGGCGGCCGGGATACAACCTCACTGCGCCATGCCGTGGAACTTTACATCGATTTCCGGTTGAAGGTGCTGGATGCAGAAAACCGGAAACTGGACACTCTTTCCTCGTTTAAAAAGGAACTGGCCAATTACCGTAGCCAGCTGGTCAAGCCTTACTTTGAGGACAAAAAAGTGGAAGCGGCTTTACTGAAAGAAGCTTACGAAAGAAGCCGTTACGATGTTAGGGCCAGCCATATCCTGATTAAGCTCCCAGCTGATGCCTCGCCAGCAGACACGTTAAAAGCCTGGAACAAAATTGAGAAGATCCGAAAGGAGATCCTGGCAGGCAAAAGCTTTCAGCAAGCGGCTAAAGCCTATTCCGACGACCCCTCCGCCCGGGATCAGGAAGCCGTTCCGGGAGTCCGGCCGGCAAAAAAAGGCAACGGCGGAGACCTGGGTTTCTTCACGGTTTTCAATATGGTCTACCCCTTCGAAACGGCAGCCTATAACACCCCTGTGGGACATTTATCACAACCCGTCCGGACACAATATGGGTATCATCTGATCCTGGTCACCGACAAAAGGCCGGCCATGGGAATCGCAGAAGTGGAACACATTTTTATCGGGATGAGACCCGGAGCGCCTGCTTCGGATTCCCTCCGGAAAGCCAAAGAGATCCAGGCCATTTACCAGAAGATAAAAGCAGGCATGTCTTTCGAAAAGGCGGCCAAACTCTATTCTCAGGACAAAGGCACTTCTTTTCTGGGCGGTTTGCTCCCCAAATTCACCTCAGGGAGGATCGTGCCACAGTTTGTGGAACAGGTTGACTCGTTGAAACCAGGGGAAATTTCCAAACCCTTTCAGACCATTTACGGATTCCACATCATAAAATTGATCAGTCGGGAAAAACCGGGGAATTTCAAGCAGGAAGAACCCTATCTCCAAAGCAGGCTCCAGGCGGATCAGAGAAGTCGTTTGATTAAGCAGGCGGTAATCGAAAAGCTTAAAAAAGAAGATCATCTGAAAATTGAACCCAACGTCCGGGACCAGGTGATCGGTTGGCTGGCAGGGAAACTGGAAAAGGAAAAACTCAGTGATAAAAATATCGACGGAATGAACTTGCCGTTGATCCGGATCGGGAAAAAGGAGCCCCTGACTTATTCTCAGCATGACTTTGCCATCTACGTGGAAAAACATCAGGGCAACCTAAATAAAAACGGAGATCTTCCACTTCAGATCAGCAAGCTGATGAATGATTTTGCGGATGAAAAACTTATCGCCTACGAGAAAGCACACCTTGGACTTCATCATCCGGGTTTTGAACCGCTGGTCCGCGAATACCATGATGGGATCCTGCTTTTTAACCTGACGGATAAAATGGTTTGGTCGAAAGCCACCCAGGACACGGCCGGACTGAGAAAATATTACAGAGCCCATCGGGAAGAATACCAATGGAAACCGCGTGTCCGTGCCATCATTCTGAAAACATCACGAAACAGGATCGGCACCTTGGAATCCGTGCTGAAAACCTATACCGACGTGTCCGAGCTGGAAAAAGCCATTACCCGAAGGGAAGTGCCCGGATTTGCGGAAATGGCAGTCGATTCAGGAGTTTACGAAAAGGGAAACGATACGCTCACCGACCAGGTGAAGTGGAAGGTCGGATTATCAAAGCCGGTCGTTTCCAGCGGGAACGACCAGGCAGCTGTGATCCTGATAGAAAAAATCCTTCCCGCGGGTCCGAAATCTTTTCAGGATGCCACCGGGCTTGTCATTGCCGATTATCAGGATCTGCTGCAAAAGCAATGGGTGCATTCGCTGCGGAAAAAATACCCGGTGCATATCAATCAGCGGGTATTGAAAAAACTGGAAAAGAAATACAGCCCCAAACAATAACCTATGTCAGCCGAACTTCAAATAAAGGAAAAGAAAAGCCCGGCCGCAAAGAATAAAATCTTTGGGGTTTTACTGGTCATGGTATGGGGACTGCTGATCATGCTTTCGGGAGGATGCAAGCGTCACGGAACCAAAGTCAACATTCCCCTGGCCAAAGTGGGCAACAAGTATCTCTACCAGTCGGATCTCGAAGGGTTGATTCCCAAAGGCACCAAGGCCAACGACAGCATTTTAATTTCACGCAGCTATGTCAACAAATGGGTCCAGACTCAGCTCCTGTTGCAGGAAGCCGAAAACAACCTGCCCCCGGACAAGCTGGATTTTGAAAAACAGCTCGAAGAATACCGGAATTCGCTCATTATTTACCATTATGAGACGGAATACGTAAAACAACACCTGGATACGCTTGTCACCGACCAGGACATCAATGAATACTATCAAAGTCATTTAAAGGACTTTCACCTCAAACAAAATATTGTCACGGTGATTTATGCCGTCATCGACAGGAAAAACGACCACCGGAAAAAGTTGGAAAATGCATTTCGCA
>JBJKPL010000063.1:0-3268 GCA_046706345.1 Candidatus Sulfidibacterium sp. | reverse complement strand
ACATGAATTATGGCGCAAAATTACTGAAAAAATTTCGTAATTTGAATTTATTCTAAATAAAATTCTTCCCGGGTTTTCTCAGCCAAAGAACCGGAACCAGGGATTTTGTTTTCAGAATCCAAAATTAACGATTTTTGAGAGAACGGATGGGTTTTATAATGTTGAATATTAGCAGTCTATCACAGGAGTGGATTTGAACCTGCCGGGATGAAGCGATTTCCACACCGGATGAAGGCAAACGTTTGCCCCGCGAATGCCCTTCCTCGTCCTGAGAAATTATCAGCGGTACGATCGATGGCCATCCGGTCGGAAAAGAAGCCCCTTGCAGGCGTCACCGGGGGAATTCCTTTTTCAGCAGGGAGATTCCGCCATTCGCCGGAAGGGGAAGACTCTCTTCAAAAAAGCATGCGTCCCGTGCCGGAAGACTTTGATTTATTCGGATAATTTTTAATTTTGTGTAAATAATTAATAAAGATGGGAAACCAATGGAAGAACAAGACAAACAGGAAAGAAGGCCGGATATTTTTTCCAAGGTCGTCAGGGCGGGCAAAAGAACTTACTTTTTCGATGTGAAAACCACGCGTAACGGTGAATTTTATTTAACCATTACCGAAAGCAAACGTCGTTTCCTGAACGACCAGGGTAAATTTGTTTACGAAAAACATAAGATCTTTTTGTACCGGGAAGATTTTGAGAAATTTGTCACGGGCCTGGATGGTGCCATCCGGTATATCGAAACCGGAACCGGTGTCAGCGATATCGTGACGGACGAGGAAGAGGATTCCAACAATGTTCACGTGGATGTGAATTTTGAAGACCTGGGCAATGATGAGGAAAAAGCTGAAGGTGAATAGATTCTGCGCTGCTTCCCGTTATGCTGCATGAAAAATGCCGTTGTTGCTGTTGATAACTTGATTTTAATAAGGTTTTTTTTCAACACCTTAATGTGATAGTTTTGTAGATTCGTAAATAGTGCAAATATTATGGGAAAAGTCATCGCTGTTACCAATCAGAAAGGAGGAGTTGGAAAAACTACCACAGCCATCAGTCTCGCTGCGGCACTCGCGGTTCTGGAATATAAAACCTTGCTGGTGGACGCCGATCCCCAATCCAATGCTACTTCAGGTCTGGGATTTGACACCCGAAACATTCAATCCAGCATCTATGAATGTCTGATCGACGAAGTCAGTCCCAAGAATGTCATCCTTCCCACCGAAACCCCGCATTTGTATTTGCTGCCTTCCCATATCGACCTGGTCGGTGCCGAAATTGAAATGATCAACCTGCCCCACCGGGAGATGATGATGAAACGGGCACTCGAAGAAGTGCGTGCTGATTACGATTTCGTGATCATTGATTGTTCTCCCTCGCTGGGGCTGATTACCATCAATGCATTGACGGCGGCCAATTCGGTCATTATTCCGGTTCAATGCGAATATTTTGCCCTGGAAGGACTGGGAAAACTGTTGAATACCATCAAGATCGTACAGAGCGGCTTAAATCCCGATCTGGACATCGAGGGCATCCTGCTCACCATGTTTGACGTAAGGCTGCGGCTGTCCAAGCAGGTGGTGGAAGAAGTGAAGGCCCATTTCCAGCAACTGGTTTTCGATACCATCATCAACCGCAATACCCGGCTGAGTGAAGCTCCCAGCTTTGGAAAATCCATTATTATGCACGATGCGGAGAGCGTAGGAGCCGTTAATTATCTTAATTTTGCCCGTGAATTGCTTCAAAAAAACAATTTAACGGAAATCAAAAACGAGGATCGTAAAATTCATATAGCGGATGACGAATAAGAAAACGACCAAAAAAGCCCTGGGCAGAGGCCTTGATGCTATTTTAAGCAGTCCCGATACCGACATCACTTCCAAAGATATTTCCGGCAATTATGTCGCCGGGGCGATCGCAGAACTGAAAATTGATGAAATCGAAGCCAATCCTTTTCAGCCACGTTCCGATTTCGATGAACTGATGTTGCAGGAGCTGGCAGAATCCATCAAATCGCAGGGTGTTGTCCAGCCCATCACGGTGCGGAAAATGGGTCGTGATCTCTATCAGCTCATTGCCGGGGAACGCCGGCTCAAGGCGTCGAAGCTGGCCGGGCTGAAAACCATTCCGTCATTTATCCGTGTCGCCAACGACGAGCAAATGCTGGAACTGGCCCTGATCGAAAACATCCATCGCCAGGACCTGAACTCCATCGAAGTGGCCATCAGTTACCAGCGGTTGATGGAAGAATGTGTCCTTACCCAGGAACAACTGAGTGAAAAGGTCGGCAAAAGCCGTTCTACCATCACCAACTTTCTGCGTTTACTCAAACTGCCGCCCGAAATTCAGATCGCTTTGCGCGATGCGTCCATTACCATGGGACACGCCCGGGCCCTGATCACTGTGGAAGATGAAGCCCAGCAGCTGCGTATTCTGAAAAGTATAATCACCGACGGGCTGAGTGTTCGCCAGGTGGAGGAGCAGGTGCGGAATCTGAACCGCCCGTCACCGAATAAAAAGAAAGCCCCGGCCAGAAGCATTCCTGAAAAATACAAAGAAGTGCCTGCCATGATCAGCCGGACGCTGGGGGCGCAGATCAGCATCAAAAGAAACGAAACGGGCCAGGGGAGCATCGTGATCAATTTTAAAAATGATGCAGAGCTGGAAAGGGTTATTTCATTTTTCGAAAAAAAATGAAACCATGTACCGCTGTAAAAGGGTTTTTCCAAAATTACTGCTGCTGATGCTTCTCGGGGCCTTTTCCCTTCACGGGACGCTGCAAGCCCAGGGATTGAACAGTAATACGGAACCTCAGAAAAAAGAAAAAAGACAAAAGAAGGAAAAACCCCAATTGTTGCGGGATCCGAAGACGGCTACCTTGTTTTCTATCATCCCCGGAGGGGGACAGATTTATAATCACAAATACTGGAAAGTACCCATCGTTTACGCCGGTTTTGCCGTGTTTGGTTATTTTATTGCCACCAATACCAAACAATATCATATTTTCAGGGATGCTTACAATGCGACCACCGACTCTACCACCACCAATCCGTATGCCAAGCGTTACAGCCCGACCTCATTGAGGATCGTCCGGGATTATTACCGGCGAAACATGCAGCTTTCCTACATCCTGACCGGCGCCTGGTATATTCTTCAGATGGTGGATGCCAACGTGGATGCGCACCTGACCCGGTGGAATATTTCAAATAACCTTTCCATGGAAGTTTCTCCCGTCTTCAATCCGCCGCTCAATCGCAGTGCCGGCGCTTATAAAGGT
>JBJKPL010000062.1:0-9346 GCA_046706345.1 Candidatus Sulfidibacterium sp. | reverse complement strand
CCCTGGATGAGGAATTGGCCCGGGAATAAATTCCCGGTCTGGCCCTAAAAAATCCCTGCGGGATTCGGTTTTTGTCCCATAGGGACAGAATAAACCAAGCCCATGAATTGATTTATGGGCGCACATTTAAGAACTTTTGTCTTGTTGCCTTTTTTTTCCAGAACCGTTTTTACCTGATTTCGAAAGTCACCCTGGATGAGGAATTGGCCCGGGAATTTATTCCCGGTCTTGGCCCTAAAGAATCCCTGCGGGATTCGGTTTAGGTTCCTTAGGGACAGAATAAATCAAGCCCATGAATTGATTCATGGGCGCACATTAAAGGACTTTTGTCTTGTAGCCTTTCTTTTCCAGTGCCGTCTTAACCTGGGAACGGAAATCGCCCTGGATGAGGAATTGGCCCGGGAATAAATTCCCGGTCTGGCCCTAAAGAATCCCTGAGGGATTCGGTTTTTGTCCCATATGGACAGAATAAACCAAGCCCATGAATTGATTCATGGGCGCACATTAAAGAACTTTTGTCTTGTAGCCTTTCTTTTCCAGAACCGTTTTTACCTGATTTCGAAAGTCACCCTGGATGAGAATTTCGCCGTCTTTGGCGGAACCGCCGACGCCACAATGCGTTTTCAGCTGCTTGGCCAGGTCCTTCAATGCCTCCTCCGGCCCCTGGAAGCCGGTGATCAGGGTTACCTTTTTTCCGGCCCGTTGTTTTTTGTCCAGCGCGATCCGCAGATTTTGCTTTTCCGGGGCCACAAGGGGAATTTCCTCTTCTTCGTTGTCATAGACAAAGTCAGGATCGGTGGAATAAACGATGCGGTTGTCTTTATTTGATTTCATGATCGGGAATGATTACCTGCAGTGAAAGCGGGTTCACTGTAATTTCTAATTTCTTGTCAATTTTCGATGCTTCACCGTCGATGTTGACCACGCGGTTCCGCGATTGGCGCACAAAAAAGTGCGAAGCCCGGATGGTTTCAACATACTGCGACTTGTCGATGGCCCGTAGCAGCATCAGGTTGGCGATGATGGGCAGGGTGAAGATGTTGGGTTTTTGTACGATGCAAATGTCCAGCTTCCCGTCACGCAGTTGCGCGTTGGGCGCGATGGTGGTATTATAGCCAAACTGGTTGGAGTTGGCAAAGCTGATAAACAGGGCACGGGTAATGAGGGTGGTGCCGTCGTCGAAGTCGAGCCGGTATTTTTTGGGCTTGTAGCGGAGGTAGTTGTTGGTGATGAGGTTGGCGTAGGTGAAGAAGCCGCGGCGTTTCACCCGGGCGAACAGCTTGGCGATCTTGGCGTCGAAGCCTACACCGGCGATGCTGATAAAAGGAACCCCGTTGACAGAAGCCGTATCGATGTCGGTGACCTGAAACTCATTGATGAGTTTGAGGGCCGAAGGGATCAGGCGCGGAATCCCCAGGTGCCTCGCCAGGCCGTTGCCGGAACCCAGGGGTACGATCCCCAGCACGGCTTTGCTTCCGATCATCTGGGAGGCTACTTCGTTGATGGTCCCGTCGCCGCCTACCGCCACGATGACATCTATATTTTTTTCCACAGCCGCTTTGCTGAGTTCGATGGCATGACCGGCATATTCGGTAAACTGATATTCCGCGATGAATTGGGATTTGTCCAGGTGTTTTCGGATGCTTGCGGTAAGGTTGGTGCCCTTTTTAACTCCCGATATCGGGTTGATGATGAACAGAATGTTTTTTTTCCTTGATTGCGCCTCTTGCATTTTTCAATGTTTCTGTTTCACGGTCCAAAAATTTCATCCGGTCTCCGGAAAATCTGTTAAAATTCAGCTTGTTTTGCCATCAGATCCTCCTGTTCTGGCATCGATCGGGGTGTTTCCAGTTTCAGAAAACACGCAAAGTTAATAAAATCGGTTACAGAATCCCTAAAAATTTCGCGAATTTCCAGGGCCGAAGTGAAGACTTTCCCGTGCGCCGGAAGAAGGATATTTCAAGCGATTTTTTTTATTTTTGCACTCAGGCCCCGGCCTTGCTAATATTTAGATCTGAGACTATTATGACCATGATTTGTACCCGAAAACCAACCCTTTTTCTGTTTATTTTATTTTTCCTTTCTTGCATGATCCCCCTTCATGCCCAGGAGCAGAAGATCAAAACGAACTTTCGTTCACCGGTAGACTTCCCCCTGTATCTTTCCGGTACCTTTGGAGAACTGCGGGCCGATCATTTTCATTCCGGCATTGATATCAAGACCGGTGGGGTCACCGGGAAGAAAGTCCATGCCGTGGCAGAAGGTTATATTTCACGTATTAACGTGTCGCTGACCGGTTACGGGAACGCACTGTACATCACCCATCCGGATGGATACGTAAGCGTTTACGGTCATCTGGAGCGCTTTAATACCCAGATCCGGCGTTATGTCCGGGCCATCCAATATCACCGGCAGACCTTTACCCTGGAGATCTATCCGCCGAAAGGCAAATTGCCGGTGAAGAAAGGGGAGGTGATCGCCTATTCGGGTGAAAGCGGTGGCGCCGACGGTCCCCATCTGCATTTTGAAGTTCGAGAAACCCGCACGGAGTATCCCGTCAATCCCCTGCTGTTTCAGGGGATCCATGTGTCGGACCACCGGATGCCCAAAATTTACCGCCTGGCGGTGTACAAAAGCCTTACCAACCCCTGTGATCTCCAACCGGATACGACGATCTATCTGGTCAGCGGTTCGGGAAAAGAATGCCATATCAAAAACAATCCGGTGATCCGGGTACGGGGAACGTTTTCGCTCGGATTGCAGAGTCATGATGTGCTCGACCATGTGGCGAACCATGACGGGGATTACAGTATTCGTCTGTTTGAGGATCACAAGCTTGTCTGGGGTCTGGAGATGAACAAGATCTCCTTCTTCACCACCCGTTATATCAACAGCCTGATCGATTACAATTACTATCAAAAGACAGGACGGCGGCTGGTGCGTACCGAGGTGGATACCAACAACCGGGTTCCCAATTATTTCTCGGTAAAAGACAACGGGATCTTCCGCTTTCACGACCGGAAAATCCACCATTTTAAATACGAAGTGTCCGACATCTATGGAAATACGGCCGTTTTTCAGTTTCGCATGCAGGAAGCAGCGCCGGAAAAATGCAAAGGGAAAGTTATCCGGAAGCAGGAAGTGGGGCATTCTTTCCGGTTTAACCGGGATGAAAAGCTGAATACCCCGGACATCAGACTCAATTTCCCGAAAAACAGTTTTTACCGTTCGTTTTTATTCCGCCTGAAGATCTATCCCGAAAGGCCCCATTTGCTTTCGCCGATTTATGCCGTGGGGACGCGGTTTGTGCCGGTTCAGCGTTATTTCGATCTGGCGCTGAAAGTCCCCAAGGCCGACGACCGCTTGTTGCAGAAACTCTATATCGCCTATGCACCGGATCAGAAATCGCATTTTTTTAACTATGGCGGCGAAAAATATGACAAGGGATGGTTGAAAACCAAAGCCCGGAATCTGGGTTGTTATGCCATCAAGGCCGATACCGTTCGACCGGATGTGCGACCCCTGAATTTTAAAAACGGCACGCATCTGGTCCGGCAACGGTCGCTGCGGGTGATGATCCAGGACAAGCCCACGGGCATCCGCGACTACCGGCCCACACTGAACGGACACTGGATCCTGATGGAATACCTGCCGAAAAAGAAACTGCTGGTTTATCATTTCGATCAGTTCCTAAAAAAGGGAAAAAATGAATTCCGATTGGTGGTTCACGACATGGTGGGCAATGCCACGGTGCTGAAAGCGACGATTTACAGGAAGTAAAAACACGGAAGACATGGGTCCCACCATGGTAAGACAGTTGTGAGACCGTTGTGGGAAGCGAAAAAAACAGGCCCGCATCTCTGCAGGCCTGTATTCTGATATTTTAGGGGCAGGAGGCGTTAGAAATCGTCGTCCATATCATTGCGCATGTTACCGTTCAGGAAAGACCGGTCGCGTTTTTCGGCTACGGTGGTCCAGCTTTCGGGTAACAGTTTCCAGCTGTTCAGCGACGTGGGGTCTACCACTTTCCTGGCTTCGATCCAACGCATCATCATAAAACGGATGTCTTTCTGAGAACTTTTCATGATGCGGCCTGCCAGCTGATCCTTCGGGATTTTGGCCCCTGCCGTCAGGGTGCCACCGCCGCCGTTGCCCTGGTATGAGTTGATGGCCACGGTATAGCGTTTATTCAGGTCAAAGGGCATGCCGTTGCTGAGGGACAGGATATGAACCCGTCCGCCGGGTTTTTTGCTGAGGTCCACGGTGTATTGAATGCCTGCCGCCGAAACAAAATCGTAATACGGATTGGCCAGTACCGGCTTGCCGTTCCATTTCGAAACCACGATATGTCCCTGGGCGTTGCGTTTGAAAAGGAGCATGTGGCTGTTTTTGCTGGTCATGGTGTTGAACCACAGGGAAGCAGAGAATTCCAGCGCATCGCGGATCTCTTTACCGGTCAGGGACATGGTATAGAGGTAGTTTTCGTAACGGTAGAGTTTGAAAAGGTCCCGCACATAGATGGTGCCTTTTCGGATGATCGCATTGGTCGACAATAGTGATACCAGAGAGATCTGGGCGCCGGTTTTTTCGAGCTGAAGCGTGTGGATCAGGTCAACAAAGGACGAAGGTCCGAACAAGGCATCCTCGGCATAGACATTGTGTGTGAAGCTGCCGATGGGACGGTCCACAAACTTCTTTACCTGCAGGAAATCAGGCATGAAGCGCGCCATGAACATACTGTCGGGCTTGTAATTGCGCATGCTTACCAGGCTCCCCTTGATCTCTTTGGTGTATTTGCCTGTCTGAGGATTGTAAACCAGATGGATGTCTGCCAGTGCCACATGTTCCGCATGGGCCCCCGGATCGAGCAGCACGGTTTCTTTTCCCGCTGTGTTGTTTACAATTTCGTTGTCGTCCTTGTGATCATGACCGGCGAAAACGACATCAAACCCGGGCACTTCTTTGGCCACCAGTTTCGATGCATCTTCGATGGGCTCTCCGGCCTGATGGAATCCGTAGTTTTCATCCGTACCTGAATGGAACAGGCCGATCAGCAAATCGGGATGTTCGTGTTGGCGGATGTATTTTACCCAGTAACGCGCCGTTTTTACCATGCCTTCAAACCGCATGCCCGACCAGATGGACGGAGGCAGCCAGTTGGGAATGGACGGCGTGATCATGCCCAACACGGCAATTTTCAGTCCGTCGCGGTGAAGGATGGTGTAAGGCTGGAAATAAGGCTTTCCGGTCTTGGTGCTCACCGCATTGGCGGCCATCCAGGGATCATGCAGTTCTTTCCTGAATTTGTCGTATACGGCATGTCCCGGCTCAATGTCATGGTTCCCAACGGTACCGGCATCGTACTTCATGTAATTCATGATGACCGCCAGCTGATGGGTCTCTTTGGTATCCACATAGTTGTAATAATAAACAAAGGGGGTCCCCTGCAAAATATCGCCGTTGTCCAGCAGGATCACCGACTGGTTTTTTTCGGCCCGTTGCTGTTGAACATAAGTAAAAACCTGGGCCAGAGAACCCCGGCGCGTACGCTGGTACACCAGGTCCTGGGGAAATACGCATCCGTGGACGTCGCTGGTTTCCATGATCTTCAGATGGATGTTCCTGGGGTGCTCATTTTGTGCAAAAAGCCCTGTTGTAAGGAACAGGGCTATTAAAAGTAAATTTCGTTTTTTCATAATAAATTAAACTTCTTTATGGGACCTTGTGAATGAAGTTGGGCGGATCATTGGGGGAGATGTGCCAACACATCTTTGATCATGGCTCTTTTCGAATAATTATAATTGAACTGCCTCCAGACGATCCGGCCTTTCCGGTTGATCACAAAGGTCGCGGGCACCGGCAGATGTGCCGAGGCCTGGTCATTCACCTTCTTAATATCGGTCTTGATGGCTTTCCAGAGCATCAGCTGATAATCTTTGGTGACATGAAAAAGGACGTCGTAGGCTTTCATGATACGATCGGTTGTATCGGAGATCACATGGAAGGTGACGTCGTGTTTTTTAATGATCTTTTCGCTGTTCTCCGCGGTTTGGGCACTGACGGCCACCACGGTGGCGCCGCGGTTGGTGATGAATTTCAGGGAATCCTGGAATTTCGCCAGGGCCAGATTACAATAATGACACCAGTAACCCCGATAGAAGAAAAGAACCACGGGCCCTTTTTTCAGCAGTTTGCGCAGCTGAATATGGTTTCCAAACTGGTCGACGCCCTGAAAGGCAGGGGCTTTGTCACCGACTTTCAGACCCAGAGGAACATGCTGTGTGGTGTCGACACCATATCGCTTATAATTTACGTTCTGTCCTTTTACCACGGAGAGTGAAAAGACCAGTAGCAGGCTTAATATTACTTTCATAGGATTGTGTAATTGATTCATGCTGTGAAAATAGCGAATTTTATCATGAAATATTTCATGCAAAGAAAATGTCGGCTCCAAGTTTGTAAAAAGCTGCAAATGAAAATTATATCCGGCCCGGTGTGGGGTTTTTTGGGTCAGGTTTCAGGGGAACCTTAAGCGGTTTCCTTCCGGAAAGTAGGTTTCTGGTGGGGGCGATAACAAAAAAGGACCCGAAATTTCCGATCCTTTTTTTATTTTCAGCACGTGGCTATCCCAACTCATGGACAATAAGCCCGGACCGGAGTTTGGGTTCGAACCAGGTGGTTTTCGGCGGCATGATCTTCCCGCTGTCGGCAATATGGATCAGCTGATCCATGCTGACGGGATACAAGGCAAAGGCTACTGCCATTTCCCCGCTGTCGACGCGTTTTTTCAACTCTCCCAGGCCACGGATGCCCCCCACGAAGTCGATCCGGTCGTCGGTCCGGAGATCCCGGATGTTCAGAACCGGATCGAGGACCTGTTTGGTGAGAATGGTCACATCCAGGCCATCGATAGGATCCGCGTCGTTGTACGTGTGACTTTTGGCTTCCAGGGCATACACCTCTCCATCGAGGTACATGGTAAAGCCATGGCGCTTTGCCGGGGTCTGCAATTCCTTGCCCATGGCCTTGATCTCAAAACCGTCCTCCAGTTTCGAGAGGAATTCTTCCTTGCTCAGGCCGTTCAGGTCGCGGATCACCCGATTGTAATCGATGATCGTCAGCTGGTTGGCCGGAAAATGCACGGCGAGGAAATAGTTGTATTCCTCCTCACCCGTATGATTGGGATTGGTCATGCGCTTTTCTTTTCCTACCAGGGCCGCGGCGGCGGTGCGGTGATGACCGTCGGCCACATACGTGGCCGGCAATTTTTCGAACAGATCAATGATCCTGTGGATCAGGTCCTGGTCGCGGATCACCCAAAAGTGATGCCCGAAGCCGTCGGCGGTGGTAAAATCATATTCCGCGGGGTTATTACTTACGAAAGCCGCCACGATGCGGTCGATTTCGTCCACGGCAGGGTAGGTAAAGAACACCGGTTCCATATTGGCATTGGTAATACGCACATGTTTCATCCGATCCTCTTCCTTGTCTTTCCGCGTAAGTTCATGTCTTTTGATGACTCCATTCAGGTAATCATCCACGCTGGCACAGCCCACAATCCCATACTGGGTCTTGCCGTTCATGGTCTGGGCGTAGATATACAGGTATTGGCCCTCGTCGGCCACCAACCATTGCTGGTCTTTAAAACGTTTGAAATTTTCCTGCGCCTTATCATAAACCCGTGAACTGTAATGATCCAGGTCTTCCGGAAGGTCGATCTCGGGTTTGATCACGTGAAGCAGGGAATAGGGATTGCCAGCTGCCAACACCCGGGCTTCAGCGGAGTTCAGCACGTCGTAGGGTGGGCAGGCAAGTTGTGTCACAAGGTCTTTCGGGGGCCTCAGGCCCCGAAATGCTTTCAATACTGCCATAATTTGTCCAATTTGTAAAAAACCCGGAATCCTTTAAAGAATTCCGGGCAAGCTGTTTTTTTAATCTTCGGGGAGGTAACTTCCGTCGAAGGATACTTCCATGGGCATTTCCTCTTCGTCCCTTCTGGAATGGCCGTTTCCATTATTGCCATAACCATTGTGTCCGTTTCCCATAGAACGCTGCAGGGAGGAAATGAGCGCACCGATCATCTTGGTCATTTCCATTAGCTGATTTCTGGATTCGTCTTCGTAAGCATCGCTCAACAGATTCAGACCATAGGCCAGGGTGGTAAATACCATGCACTGACGAATGGAGCTTTTAGCCATGCGGAGATAGTAAATAAACTGGGTTTTGTTTCGGGCCGATCCCTCAGCGATAAACAAGGCAATGTTCCGGGCGGCATCGTTAAAACGGATGGCGAGCTGAGATTTGTCCGAATCGGGAAACAGCATGGTCACATCATGCAACCAGGAAACGTAATCCAGGGCTTTGTGATAAATCCTCAAATCTTCGAATCTGAAGAAAGTGCCGGAGCGGTCTGGTTTTTCCCCACGTTCGTTTCTTTCCATTTTTTCATTTAGGTTGTCCATCATGATAATAATTTTTAAAAAAGTTAGTTTCATCGCCCGAAGGCGATGGTTATTCCCTGTCTGTTCAGATTTTATAGGCAGGGAGTATTTGAATGATAATTAGTTAACCTTGAAGGTTGTGATCCCTTCTTTGAAAAATCCAATGATCTGTCTGGCGGCAGCGATGCCGGCATTGATATTGGCTTCTGCAGTCTGGGCACCCATTTTTTTTGGTGTAAAAAAGCAACGGGTGCCATAGTCTTTTTCAATCGTGACTTTGTTGTCTGGGGCGATATCTGAAATATAACGGAAGGTTTCGTTTTCAGCCAGGGTCTTGAGGAAGTCCACTTCGTGGATCACCTCTTTACGGGCTGTATTCACGAGGGTAGCTCCCGGTTTCATTTTTGAAAGCAGGCTGTAATTAATGGATTGTACCGTATGTTTGTTCGCCGGCAAATGAAGGCTTACGATGTCGCAGCTGCCATACAGGTCGGCGACGTCCTCCAGCGGCTCAACGCCATCGGCTTCCATGGTTTCCTTTTTAACAAAAGGATCAAAAGCGCAGACGTCCATACCAAAACCTTTGGCGATGCGGGCTACATTCACCCCCACGTTTCCGTAGGCATGGATGCCGATTTTCTTCCCTTTGAGTTCGGTACCGGCGGTACCGTTAAATTGGTTGCGGGCCTGAAAGACCAGCATTCCGAAGATCAGTTCGGCCACCGCATTGGAATTTTGTCCCGGCGTGTTCATCACCACCACGTTTTTTTCACTGGCGGCGGCGAGGTCAACATTGTCGTATCCGGCACCGGCACGGACCACGATCT
Source organism: Candidatus Sulfidibacterium sp. (assembly GCA_046706345.1). GTDB lineage: Bacteria > Bacteroidota > Bacteroidia > Bacteroidales > F082 > Sulfidibacterium. The sequence goes on along the minus strand of JBJKPL010000062.1, from coordinate 78 downwards.
TCAGGTTGGGAGCATGGTTCAACACTTCCCGGTCGATGATGTCGCTGCGAATGATGATGGCCTCCGCATCATTTACGG
>JBJKPL010000061.1:0-7885 GCA_046706345.1 Candidatus Sulfidibacterium sp. | reverse complement strand
TTTGAGTACTGTCATCAGGACGTTTTTGGTTTTGACCCCCACAATAGTTTCAACCATTTTGCCGTCTTTGAAGATCATGAGGGTGGGGATATTGCGGATGCCAAGCTCTCCCGGAATACGTTGGTTGTGCTGAACATCCATCTTACAGATCCTGGCACGGTCGCTCATTTCGTCGGCCAGTTCACTCACCACAGGGCCCTGGATCTTACAGGGTGTACACCAGTCGGCCCAGAAATCCACCAGGCTCACCCCCTTGCTGATCTGTTTTTTAAAGGTCGCATCGGTCAGAATGACCAGCTTTTCGCTTTCCGGCTTCCCCGAGCCTGCACTGATCAGTTTATACCTTTTGTAAAATGAATAGGCCAGCCAACCCACCAGGATTCCCACCAGGATCCAAACATAATGGTTCATAGTAATTTTTTTATTTGATTGATTAATGATTCTTTACTCTGGATGCCGGGCATTTGCATTTTGATCTTCCCTTCTTTCATCACCAAAAGGAAAGGAATGTTCCGGACTCCGAACTGGTCGGCCAGCAGGCGGTTGTCGCTTACGTCAATCTTCGCGATAGAGATCTGATCCTCGAAAAGATCTGCGATCTCGCGGTAGATCTTGTCCTGGGATACACAAGCAGTACACCAGTCGGCCCAGAAGTCTACGAGCCACAGTCCGTTGGAAAGTAGTTCTTTCCAGTTCAAAAAATTGATATTTACAAAGCCCTTTTCCATGCAGGCGCAAAGTTACGGCAACTTCCCGTTGCCCGAAAACCCGATGGGGCGATCCGCTTTAATTTAGAAATGCATCTAAACAATGTGCTTCAGATCACCCACATGCCAGGTTGCATCTCGAGGCTGGAAGTTCCGACCCGTTCGCCGTTGTAATAAATGTATTTGCCCAGCTCGGCCACGACCACCGAATCCGGAGGCACATCTTTCACCACCAGGGCATTGGCACCGATTTTCGAATTCTTCCCGACGGTAATATCGCCCAACACGGTGGCACCCACCCCCAGCACCACATTGTCTTCAATGGTGGGATGCCGTTTTTTGTTCTTCTTACTGACAGCCCACCAGCCTGGTCCGCCCAGGGTGACGCCGTGATGCATCATCACGTTGTCTCCGATGATGGCGGTTTCGCCGATAACGACACCGGCGCCATGGTCAATAAAGAAGGATTTCCCGATCCGGGCGCCGGGATGTATTTCGATCAGCGTGAGAATACGGACAATCTGTGAGATTAGCCGCGGAATGATCGGAATGCGCCATACATACAAAAAGTGCGCGATCCGGTAAGACCAGATGGCCCAGACTCCCTGATAAAGAAAGACTTCAAGAAAATTAATGCCTTTCTTCAGGGCAGGATCTTTTTCGTATGCCGCTTTTATGGTTGAAAACATGATCTCTTTATTTGAATAGTTCCGAACTTAAATAACGTTCCCCGGTATCGCAAAGGATGGTCACGATGTTCAGCTTTTCCTGACCGTGGTTTTTTGCATATTCGTAGGAAGCAAAAATATTGGCTCCGGCCGATATCCCTACCATCAGTCCTTCTTCCACCGCCACTTTCCGGGCCATGGCCATGGCGTCCTCGTCCTTTACAGTGATCACCTCATCATAGATGCTCGTATCCAGGGTTTTCGGTACAAATCCGGCGCCGATACCCTGGATTTTATGAGGGCCTTTTTGACCTTTGGACAACACCGGCGAGTTCTCCGGTTCCACTGCGATAATCCGGATGCCGGGATTTTTTTCTTTCAGATATTTTCCGGCTCCCGAGATGGTTCCACCGGTTCCGACACCGGCAATAAAAACATCCACATTCCCTCCGGTTTGTTCCCAGATCTCCGGTCCGGTAGTGCGGTAATGGGCCAGCGGATTGGCGCTGTTTTCAAACTGCAGGGGCATAAACACGTTTTCGGTGGTTTGCGCAATTTCCTGCGATTTGGCGATGGCACCTCCCATGCCTTCTGCCGCCGGCGTCAACACCAGCGAGGCGCCATAGGCTTTCAACAAATTCCTGCGCTCCAGGCTCATGGATTCGGGCATGGTCAGGATCACCTGATAGCCTTTGGCTTTGCCGATCCAGGCCAGGCCAATGCCGGTGTTCCCGCTGGTGGCCTCCACAATGGTGCCACCGGGTTTTAACACCCCCTCTTTTTCGGCTTGTTCAATCATTGCCCGGGCAATCCGGTCTTTTACCGAACCGCCATTGTTCATGAATTCGGCTTTAGCCAGGATATTGGAATTGGTATCCGAACCGATCCTGTTTAAACTGATCAAAGGAGTGTTACCCACAAGCTCCAATGGTTTATGTGTTCTTTCCATGATTTCTTATTTGAAATTTTGTTTAACAAAAAACCCTCAACGAGACTTGGCAGCTCATTGAGGGTTCGATTATCTTTTTAATTCCTCTTTTAGCAACAACTGAAGTCTCTCAAGTAATTCCTGAGATAACAACAACAATCGTTAGGGCTAAAGATATTTTTCATAATAACTCCGGACGCTTTATTTTTCAATGGGCAAAAATAGCCATTTTCATTTATCTGGAAACATTTTAAATAGATTTTAACAGTAATTTAACAATTCGCCCTGGCCGCCTTCTTCGGTTCAGTTCCGGATGGTATCGGTTTGTGTGGCATCGAACCATGAAGGATTGCCATTCATGAATCCGGAGGTCAGCTGGAAGAACCGTTCGGGGGCTTCCACCTGCACCCAGTGAGAGGCTCCTTCGATGGTGATGATCTCGGCTCGGGGAAAGTTCTTCCGGATCAGTGGAAAATCTTCCAACACAATGTAATTGGAAACGCCTCCTTTAATAAACAGGGTGGGTTTTTCGAAGGTTTCATCCAGATCAATGCCATCGAACATCTCATGCAGATTGGGTTCTATTCCGTCGATATTCAACCGCCATTCAAAGCCGTTGTGGGAAGTCCGGTGCAGGTTTTTCAGCACGAACTGCCGGATGCGCATTTCAGGAATCAGGGTTGCGATTTTTTCTTCGGCCTCTCTCCTGCTGTTGATCTGTGCCGGATCCACGGCACGCATGGCCTTGAGGATCTGCAAATGCTCCCGCCGGGGAGGATAGGATTTCAGACTGATGTCGACAACCACCAGTCGTTTGACACGATCCGGGTTTTCAAGGGTAAAACGCATGGCCACTTTTCCCCCCAGGGAATGGCCCAGCAATACCGGGTTTTCTATTCCATGGTCTTCCATGAACTCAAACAAATCGTCGGTCAGGGCCAGATAATTAAAGGCCGGACTTTTGGGCGATTGTCCGTGGTTTCGCTGATCCAGGGTAAAAACCTCGAACCCTTCATCGGCAATCCTGCGTGAGTAACTCACCCAGTTGTCTGAGTTGCCAAATAATCCGTGTAAAATGATCAGCGGTTGGGCGCCTTTCTCTCCGTATCTTCTAAAAAATAGCTTCATTTTGAATCTTCAAAATCCAATCTAATTCCTAAAAAATTGTGACTGCAAAATTAACAATAATCGACGAGGTAACGGGTAATGCATTCATCGTCAGAATCCCTTTCCGCCCCACTCCGGGGACCTTCTTAATAAAAAATTTCCCGTGAAGTTCCGGGAAATATCGGATATTTGTAAGCAAAAGATCGTGAGCACATGAATTTTCCTTCGTTTATGGCCCGGCGGTATCTTTTTTCAAAGAAATCGCACAATCTCATCAATGTGATCTCTGCTATTTCCATGGTAGGGCTGGGTATCGGAACGGCCGCGTTGATCATTGTGCTTTCGGTTTTCAACGGCTTCGAAGGCGTAATTAAATCGCTGTACAAATCCATCAATCCCGACCTTCTGATCACTGCCAGGGAGGGGAAGACATTTCATTATACAAATTTTCCTGTGGAAAAACTGAAAAGGCTGCCCGGAGTCGTCTGTCTGGTGCCTGTGGTGGAAGAAGATGCGTTGTTCAAATATGGCGACAAACAGTTCATTGGCAGGATCAAAGGTTACGGCCCGGATTTCATGAAAGTCAGTCAGTTGGACAGTTTGATGCAGGCCGGGGCCTTCGTGCTGCGTTCTGGACAGATCAACTATGCCGTGGTGGGGGCCGGCATCGCCTGGTCACTGGGTTTAAGTCCGGGAGACCGGAGTGATCCGCTGGGGATTTTCGTTCCTCGGAGAGGATCCGGTTCGATGCTGAGTTTCGAAAATGCATTCAATGAAGCTGCCGTGCCTGTGGCCGGTGTTTTTTCTGTCCAGCAGGATTTTGATCAGCGGTATGTCCTGATCCCGTTAAGGCTGGCACGCCAGCTGATGAACTATACCGATGAAGTCACTTCCGTTGAGCTTTATGTGAAAAACCACAATCCCCCGGAAACTTTGCAGCAGGCCGTAGAGCAGACGGTCGGGGCGAATTTCTCGGTAAAGAATCGTTTCCAGCAGAATGAAACCCTTTATAAAATCATGAAATCTGAAAAGATGGCGGTTTTTCTGATCCTGGTTTTTATCCTGATCCTGGCTTCTTTCAATATGATCGGGTCCATTTCTTTGCTGATCGTGGAAAAAGTTAAGGATATCGCCGTATTGAAAAGTATGGGCGCCGACAAAAGATCCGTCCGGCAGATCTTCCTGCGACAGGGCGTACTTATCAGCCTGATCAGCTCCGTTGCCGGTCTGATACTGGGCTTCGTGATCCTTTGGCTACAACAAAAGTTTGGCTTCATTAAACTGGGAAATGGAACCGGCAGCTACATCATCAACGCCTATCCCGTGAAAATGGAATGGCTGGATTTCGTAACTGTTTTGATCACCGTTCAGGTCATTGGATTTCTGGCCAGCTGGTATCCGGTTCGGATCCTGCTGAAAGATTTCAAAGGATACAAACTGCAATAGTTCTGATTTCAGCGCATTGAGGCCCTTGGCGGGAACCCCGTTACGCAGTCAACTTAAACCCAAATAGCTCAACTTTCTCTGTGATGGGTATGATCCGAGGGATCAACTTCGGGTTTCTTTACTTGACCAGGGAGAAGATCCTGTTCCAGCGGATCTTTCCTTCCAGCAGGGTTTTGTGCGGATCGAGTGACATCCAGATGAACACGGCTTTGCCTTCGATGTGATTTTCCGGGACAAAACCCCAGTAACGCGAATCGGCGGAATTGTCGCGGTTGTCGCCCATCATCCAGTAATAGTCCATCTTGAAAGTATATTGATCGGCTTCCTTTCCGTTGATGAAAATCTTTCCGTCTTTTACCTGCAGTTTGTTGTGCTCATACACACGGATCACCCGGCGATACAACGAAATATTTTTCATATTCAGCGCAATGGTAGCCCCCTTTTTCGGGATATAAATGGGTCCATAATTATCCCGGTTCCATTTGTAATCCACTGTATCGTGCGGGAACATTTCCGGATCGGCTTCGCCGGCAGGCGTATTGAACACCACCACTTTCTTCACGATGGGAAGTTTGGCAATGGCATCCCTTGCCGCATCGGTAAGCATATAGACAAAGCGCCCGGGTACATTGGAGGGCCAGCCTTCGGTGACATTCAGTTTTTGCAGCACCAGGGGGTTGATGGCCTCCCCGTTGGTCACCTCATAATACTGAAACTCCTTTTTGCCAGGATCGTGATTTTCCTTGCCGTCGATAAACACTTTTCGGTTGATGATTTGTAAGGTATCTCCCGGTAGGCCGATACAACGTTTCACAAAATCCTCTTCCTTGTCCACGGGCCTGTAAATAATATTTCCAAAGCGCTGTTTATCCGACCACACTTCATTCCGACCATAATACCGGACCAGTTGATAGTAACTCTCGTTACTCTGGTAGGCGGTCGAAACGGTATCCCCTTCGGGATAATTGAAAACGACGGCATCGTTGCGGTGCACCTTTTCCAGACCCGGAAGCCGTAGATACGGCAGTTCGATCCAGTCGAGATAAGAACTCACGGTTTTGGAGAACGGCAGCGTATTGTGAACAAAGGGAAACGACAAGGGTGTATTCGGGATTTTGGGTCCGTAAGCAATTTTGCTCACAAACAGGTAATCGCCCACCAGCAGGGACTTCTCCATCGAAGACGTTGGAATCGTATACGCCTCAATCAAAAAGGTACGGATGATCATGGCAGCCACTCCCGCAAAAACGATCGCATCGATCCATTCACGGGTGGCGGTTTTCGGGGGTTCCACCCGGGTAGCGGGATCCAGAAATTTGTTCTCTTCAGGACGGGTGGCCAGGTAAGGGAAATAAAGAAATGGAATTACTACCGCCAGAAATTGCTCGCCCAGTCCGAATTTTCCGAAACATTTCGCCATCTCCACCAACATCAGCATATACATAAATACGTTGATGAAAGGAAACAGCAACAGCACATACCAGTACCAGGTGGTCTTGTGAATAATTTTCAGGAAAACGTGGAGGTTGTAAAAGGGAATGAGGGTCTCCCAGGGTTTACGTCCCGCCTTTCGAAACTGGTCCCACATAAAAATGGTGGGTATCGTAAAGGAAAGCGGCAAAAAGATCAACATTTCAATCATCTGGCTGTATTTTTAAGGAACTGCAAATTAGCAAATTCCGCGTTTTCAACTCGTTAATTTTTATTAAAAGAACAGGGCCAAAGTTAACAGAAAATCCGGAGGAAACACCGGCCGGAAGGTTCTTAAAAATCGATACCCAGGGTTTTAAGATAATCTTCCATGGTGAAAATCCCTTGTTTTCCGTTCAGGAATTCTGCTGCGAGTACCGCTCCCAGGGCAAATCCCCTGCGGTTTTTGGCCTCGTGTTTCAGCGTCAGAATATCGGCATCCGATTCATAGACGATCTCATGGATTCCGGGCACTTCGCCTTCGCGGAAAGACAATACGGGAAAATCCTCCGACCTGCCGGTTTCATGCTCCACCCACCCGGACAGTTTTTTGTTTTGCTTCAAAATATCCTGCACCAGGCGCAGTGCGGTGCCACTGGGGGAATCCAGTTTGTGAACGTGATGCGTTTCGTTGAGTTTCCCATGATATCCTTCAATGCGGGACATCACGCCCGCCAGGATCTTATTCACATAAAACAAAAGATTGACTCCCAGACTGAAATTAGGCGAATACATCAGTGCGGTACCCTTTTCCCGGCAAACCGCCGTCACCTCATCCACCCGGTCGTACCAGCCGGTAGTGCCCGAAACCACATTCAGCCCGAGATTGAAGCTTCTGAAGAGATTGTCCACGGCCACCGCGGGCATGGAAAAATCGATCAGGACCGTATCCCGGGTGGCCATGCCCTTCAGTTGTTCCCAATCCTCTTCCCGATCCAGTACCGCCACGATCTCATGGCCACGCTCACGGCAAATGGCTTCGATGGTTTTTCCCATTTTACCATAGCCGGAAATAATTACCTTCATAACAAAAAAGCCGTTTTATTTTTCCAAATTTTCCAGGATTCTTCCGCCTGAATTTCAAGCATCTCCATCCCGTTTTTTACCGTGGCGCCCATTTCTTTTCCCTTTTTCAGGAAGAGCGTTTCGGCAGGATTGTAAATCAAATCATACAGGATGTGCGAAGACGTCAGGCTATCATAAGGGATTTTCGGGCAGGCATCTACTTCGGGAAACATCCCCAGGGGTGTGGTATTTACCACCAATTGACATTCTTTGATGATGTCAGGGGTAATGAAAGAATACCCGATCATTTCGACTTTATAGGGATTCCGGGTAACGAAATAAAAATAGATCCCAAGCTTTCTCAGGACAAAAGCCACCGTATGAGCTGCCCCACCGGTGCCCAGGATCAGTGCCCGCAGATTCTCTCTTTTCTTAACTATTGGCTCCAGGCTTCGCTCAAAACCGTTCACATCGGTATTAAAACCGATGTGCTTGACTTGGCTGTTCCTGCGTACCACTTTGATAACAATCGCATTGCCGGTCGTGCGGACCAG
>JBJKPL010000060.1:0-3674 GCA_046706345.1 Candidatus Sulfidibacterium sp. | reverse complement strand
ACCAGGGTGGCCGTTTCGGTGATCAGCCGGTGCGCCTTTTCACGCCAGGCTTCATTGAAAGTTCGGAAGGTCCCGCGGATCACCACTTCGGAAGGAATCACGTTGTGCGCCCCTTCGGCTGTCACTTTTCCAAACGAAAGCACCGTCGGGATGGCCGGCGGGGCCTTCCGGCTGACAATTTTCTGCAGCGCCACAATAATTTCTGCGGCCGCCAGCACGGTATCGTTGATCTTATCCGGCATGGCCGCATGGCCGCCTTTTCCACGGACAAACAAATTGATCTCATCGGCGGAAGCCATATACATCCCCGGACGGAAACCCACCTTCCCGGCTTCCAGGTCAGGGTAAACATGCTGAGCCATCATCACGTCCGGAGCGGGATTTTCGAGCACTCCGGCGGCGATCATCTGGATCGCGCCCCCGGGAAGCTTCTCTTCCGCAGGCTGGAAAATAAATTTCACCGTGCCCTCAAAAGCCTCCGTCAGCGAATGCAGGATCCGGAGGGCACCCAGCAGACAGGTGGTATGCACATCATGCCCGCAGGCATGCATCACGCCCGTATGCAACGATTTGTAGGGGACTTTATTTTCTTCCACAATGGGCAGCGCATCGATGTCGGCGCGCAGCATCAGCACTTTCTTTTCAGGATTTTTTCCCCGGATCAGGCCCACGATGCCGTGTCCGCCGATCCCGGTCTGATGGTCGATATTCCAGGACTTCAGCAGGCCTGAGATATATTTTTCCGTTTGGGTTTCCTGAAAACTCAACTCAGGATGGGCATGTAAATACCGCCTGATATCAATCAGCTCGCCGCTCAGGGAAGCCACCTGTTTTTTTATATCGTCTGTTAAAATCAAATTCTGAAGCATTTAATGAACAAAAATAAACATAATCGTCAAACAGGAATGGAGTGTTTAATTCATATTTGAATACTTTTGCAGTATGGAAAGCAAACGACAGGAACGAATACAAAAACTGCTGCAACACGAGCTGAGTGAAATCTTTCAGCGTGAGCTGGGTGTGATCACCCAAAAGGCCATGGTCACCGTGACGAAGGTTTATGTAACCCCGGACCTGAGCCTGGCGCGGATCTATCTCAGCCTGTTTGCCACACCGGACAAGGAGGTGCTGATGGAAAACATCGTGAAACACACCTCCGAGATCCGCGGGAGACTGGGCAGCAGGATCCGTCATCAGTTACGCGTGGTCCCCGAGCTTCAGTTTCATGAAGACGATTCGCTGGATTACATCGACCGGATTGACACGCTGTTAAACGAATAGCGCCACGGTGCCGGCTTCAGGAAACGATCCTGTTGTTGCCAAATTTTATCGGTTTAAAGAATACCACATGCAATACGATCCTATCAAGCGAAAACTGGGGCTTTTCTTCAACAGGACCCCGGCTTTCAGAAAAATATTTTACCGGTTACTCGATTTGCTGTTGCTGCGTTCCTGGCACATCCGCCGGGCCCTGAAAAAATGGGAGCAGGACCGCCAGGGGGTGCAGCAGGTGCTGGATGCCGGTTCGGGATTCGGCCAGTATGATTATTATATCGGCAGCCGGCATCGCGACTGGCACATCAAAGGGGTAGACGTCAAGGAAGAGCAGATTGCAGACTGCAACCGGTTCTTTCAGAAAATCGGGCTGGAGAACGTGCATTTTGCCGAAGCCGACCTGACGCGCCTTTCGGAATCCGAAGCTTATGACCTGGTGCTTTGCGTGGATGTCATGGAACACATCGAAGAGGATGAAAAAGTCCTCAAAAACTATTACCAGTCGCTGAAAAAAGGGGGCATGCTGCTGATCTCGACACCATCGGACCAGGGCGGCTCGGATGTGCATCATCACGACCATGAGGCAGCAGCAGGTGCCCATTCCTTTATCGACGAGCATGTGCGCGACGGTTATGGCATTCAGGAGATCACCGATAAAATGAAACGGGCGGGATTTTCCCGTACCGAGGTATACTACAATTACGGATCTCCCGGGAAGCTGGCCTGGAAGCTGAGCATGAAATTCCCCATCATCATGCTCAACACCAGTTATCTCTTTTTTGTGATCCTGCCTTTTTATTATCTGATCACCTTTCCGTTTTCGCTGATACTGAACTATGCCGATCTGACCCGGAAACACAAAACCGGCACAGGCCTTGTCGCGAAAGCCTGGAAATAGGAAAGAAAGCAATACAAACGCCACGGACTCATAATAGCCCTCTGACACTCATGGCGTTCAGGATCATGGCCACCGTCTGGTCTTTGGAAAAAGCGCAGCGGTTGATGGTCATGTCAAAACAAACATCCTGAATTTTTTTATCACAGAACCTTTCCAGGAAAAGCATCCTTTTCTTGTCAGACTCCATGATGTAGGCCTCTGCCTGTTGTCGGGTGAAATTTTGGTTACTCATCACCCGCTCAATCCGCCAGTCCAGTGGTGCCACCAGACGGACGTGCAGTCCGCCCGGAATTCCCGCGGTGGTAACGACTCCGGCCCTGCCGATGATGATGACATTTCCTTTTCCTGCTTCAAAGCGGATCACATCGGCCATGGTCCCACGGATCTTTTTATCAGTTACATAATACCGCATGGAAAGAGACTTGATCACTTCATCCATGGCACTGCCCCGGGTGGTGATGAACTCGTGGTCCAGCTTTTGCCGTTCAACGTGCAACTTCTCGGCAGACTTATCCAGAATTTCTTTGTTGATCATGCTCCACTTCCGGCCTCCTTTGCGGAAGACTTTGATGAGTTCGGAAGCAATTTCTGTAGCTTCACAACCTGTTTGACGGGAAATTGTCAGAAAAGTTCCGGTCTTCGGTGGTTGCTTTATTTGTCCGTAATATCGCTGGGACAAATAATCTTGTAAATTGGTAGACATAACTTTTCTATTTCTACCCTTTTTTACGATTTTGACCCAGGAAGGTTGCTAAAAATTTCCGTTTTTTTGGGTTCAGAAATGAAGCTTGTGGTAGTCGTAAGTCTGGTTATCACGAAAGTTCCGGATCTTGGCTGCCAGCCGGATAAAAAGGCCCAGATCGTGCTTTTCAAGCCACTGCAGGGCTTCTTCTTTATTGTTCACCGCCTCGGCAAAAACGATGAGGAAATCAAAGTGATATTTTTTCAGCCACTGGTAGGCTTCGGCTTTCTGATCGATGGCTTCGTCGAGGACCGCCAGCTGGGGGAACTTATTTTTCAGCAGCCAGTTCTGGGCTTCATAACTGCCCCGGATGGCACTGCTGAGGGCCGCCAGCTCAGGATAATGGTTTTCCAGAAGCCATTTTAGAAATGCCCCGTCGGTTTCGGAAAAGGTCTCGCCAAAGGCAAGCAAAACTTTGGATGGATATTGAAGCATCTGGAATTCGCTTTGAATGCGGGCTTGTGGTCCGCCTTCTGTTGATTCAAAGATACTACTTTTCGGGCCTCGGTCCCAGGATGCCGGGGCGTGGTTTCACAAAAAAAAAGCGTGAAGGAAACCTTCACGCCTTGATGGGAATCGTTGACCCTTAGTACCGGTTGACGCAATTCAGGTCATGGAAGGCCTGGACCAGCCGGTCACGCATGGTGACTTCACCGGCGCGAAGCCATACCCGCGGATCATAATGTTTTTTGTTAGGAGCATCTTCGCCTTCGGGATTTCCGATCTGTCCCTGCAGGTAATCGTGGTTAGCTGCTTCGA
>JBJKPL010000059.1:0-2299 GCA_046706345.1 Candidatus Sulfidibacterium sp. | reverse complement strand
GCCGGAAAGAACAAAGATCACGACGACGATTAAGCTTCCTCCGGGGGAGCACATCCTTATTTTATAAGTTTTCAGAACCGGATTCCCGGATTTGAAAAAACTTTTCTATATTTGAGCGGAAGACCCACCTATCAGGCTTAAGCAGCCTGATAGGCTCAAATATTAACCTGTTTTGAAGACAACGTACTTCGTATTTCTCTTTTGGATTTTTGGTAAGTGGTGGAGATGAATATCCCAAAAGCATCGGGATCATCGCCGGGCATTCCATTTTGTCTGTGGATCTGCTCATGGAACCCTGATGTCTGAACCCGAGGAAGTGCCACAAAAAAAACGATTTTCCAAAAAAAATAAAGTATCCTGTTGAATAACGTGCAGGAACACCTGCAGGATGTATCCACAGGAAGTACGATCGAACCATCAAAGAATGAACCTATGCATACGGTTATCAGTAAAAACTATCACCTCCTGATTGTCGACGATCAGCAAATCAACATTCAGCTTCTGGAAAACCTTCTGATGAAGAACGGTTATGCTGTCACCCTGGCCACGGGCGGGAACCAGGCTCTGGAAATCCTCAGGACCACGAAAGATTTTGACCTGGTTTTGCTCGATGTGGACATGCCGGGGATGAACGGCTTTGAAGTCTGCCGTGCCATGCGAAAACAGAAGCACCTCAAGGAAATACCGGTCATCTTCCTTACGGCGCTTTCCGACACCGAAGACATCGTGGCGGGTTTCGAAGCCGGAGGCCAGGATTACGTGACCAAACCTTTTAATGCCGTAGAATTGCTGGCCCGGGTGCAGACTTATCTCGAACTAAAAAAAGGCAAAGATGAGCTCCGGAAAATGAACAAAAAACTGGAAGAAAAGGTGACCCAACGTACTGCAGCGCTGCGCCAGGCCAATGCCGATCTGGAAGCCGCCAACCGCGAACTCGAAAGCCTGGACACCGCCAAAACCGAATTCCTGCGCATCATCAGCCACGAGCTCAACACCCCGCTGAACGGGATGATGGGATTTATCAATCTGATGAAAGAGGAAGTGAAAACGGACCAGCAATACATCTATCTCGCCCACATTGACGAATCCGCACGTCGCCTGCTGGCACTGGCGCGGGTCAGTTTACAGATTACAGAGCTGAGGACCCAGAACACCCCGTTGCAAAAAGCATTCTGTCCTCCCGCTGAAATTCTGAAGACCATTGAAGCCGATACCGCGTTGGAAATAAAGGCCAAGAAAATCAACCTGGTGGTCCGAAACGGAGAAACCCAGCCTTACATTTTCGGCGATCCCAAACTCATCTCCTTTTGCTTCCAGAAGATCATCCTGAATGCGGTGAAACATTCCGAAAACAACACCACCCTCACCCTACACTTCGACTCGGGGAGAGAAAATACCGTGTGTTCCTTTGTTGATCAGGGGACCGGTTTTTCCTCCTATGCCCTGCAAAACCTGTTCAAATTATTTTCTACGGGCCGAGAGCATGTTGACGGGAACGAAGGCCTCGACCTGTCGCTGGTAAAGATCATCATGGACCTCCATAATGGAGCCATTGAAGTGAAAAACAACGAAAACACCGGAGCAACGGTGCAGTTGACATTCCCCAACGGTCCTCACTGAAACCACAGTCTGCCGCACGGGGAGAGATAAACCGCTACTGGGAAGGATTGGCCATGGCATCCCATTCATAGATCTTATCCTGGGCATCACGGGCATTGGCAGCATCCGGAACCAGCATCAGATATTCTTTCATGTAAAAGATCGCCGCACCGTAGCTGCCGGAATGGGCATAAATATGGGCCAGGTTAAAATATACGATGGGAAATGCGGTCTTATCAATGGATAGGGCCTTCTGGTAGAGATCAACGGCCTGGTCGAAGTTGTTCTGACGGGTAAAATATTCGGCCTGGATCACATATTTCCTTTCCGCTTCCGTCTGAACAGGTTTCTCTTTCTGGGAACGGTATTTTTCAGCCAGCAGCTTAAAATCATTCAGTGCCGAGGCATAACGACGCCCGTTAATTTTCTTTTGAATGGTGTACAATGCATCTGCCAGCTCTTTGTTGCAGGTAGGATAACTCGAGGGATCTGACATGGTGACCCCAAAACCTCCGTGATATTTCGTAAAGGAGATCCCCAGGGTACCGATGATAACATCGCTGTAACTGTCGCTGTATTCCTCGCCTGTTTTGGCATTTAAAAACCGCGTATGCCAAATCTTTACATAGATATCCTCCTGACCGAACAACTTTGAAAAATAGACCGTTTTCACCCCCGAACGCGTATCGAACTGGATGCC
>JBJKPL010000058.1:0-2290 GCA_046706345.1 Candidatus Sulfidibacterium sp. | reverse complement strand
GGATGGGAGCGGCAGCGCGAGACCCCCGGAACCCTGTCAGGGCTGGTCTTGCCTGATCGTGTAGAGCCCTGACTGGGTTTCTCCGCGGGGGCTACAGCGGACAGCCCGAAAAGCCGCCCCGAAAAGGTGACAGTGTGACAAGGTTACAAGGTGACAAGGTGACAATTACATTCGAAATCCTAAAATAAAAAAAGGTTGCCTTTGGGGGCAACCTTTTCGTAATGTTATGTTGTGGAAGGTTATTTTGCTTCCTGATTTTTGAGGTTCAGCAGGACGTCGTCAATCGCCTGGATCAGGGTTTCTTTCGGAAGGGCCCCGACGGCCATCTGCGGCTGTCCTTCCTTGGGGCAGAACAGCATGGAAGGGATGCTGCGGATACCGAAAGCCGAAGCCAGTTCCACTTCCTGCTCGGTGTTGACCTTGTATATGTTGATCTTGCCTTCGTAAACACCGGCAAGTTCTTCCAGAATGGGGGCTACCATTTTACAGGGCTGGCACCAGTCTGCATAAAAGTCAATAATACAGGGCAGTTTGCCTTCGAATTTCCAGTCTTTGTTTTGTTCGTAGTTAAAAACTTTTTCGAAAAAAGTGTCTTTCGTTAAATGTTCCATTGTGATGATGATGTCTATATGATTATAAATTATTTGGTTGCTTTTTCGTTGAGCAAATGCTCGTTGATGATGCTGATATAAGAATCGTGCGGCAGCAGGCCGACCTGCATCATGGGTTTGCCCTTGGCAGGGATGAAGAGCACGGCGGGGATACTCTGGATGCGGAAAACGGCGGCGAGTTTTTGCTGCTGATCCACGTTGACCCGGTAGAATCTTACTTTTCCAGTATAGGTTTTGGCCATTTCATCCATCATGGGGGCGAGTCTTTTGCACGGCCCGCACCAGTCGGCGTAGAAGTCGATGACACTGGGCTCATCGCCTTCGTAGACCCATTGCTGTGGGTTTTTTTCGAAGTTCCAGACTTTCGTTAAAAAGTCGTTGTAAGTCAGCTGGACCGGCTGCGCATCCGCCTTGACGGCTTCGGTTTTTTTCGATCCCGACTCACTTTCTTTCTGATTGCCTTTCATGTTGCTGCAACCCAGAAACAGGAATGCCGGAGCCAAGGCTATGATGAAACTGATCTTTTTCATGAGGTGTATGTTATGTTCTAATATTTCAGGCTGCAAAGATAAAAATAATTTTAATGTTATAGCGCTTAAATAACACTAAAATTTTATTTTTGCAGTCTCGGTTGAAAACAATTTGTGCTGCAAGATACGAAGAAATGGAACAGGAAGTCAAAATTGAAATTGAGCGATTTACCCGGCGTTTTGCCAATGATGAGAGCTGTCTGAAGTTTCTCGAACAGATCAAATGGAGCGATGGGTTTGTCTGTCCCCGGTGTGGTCATACGAATTTCTGCAAGGGAACTACCCCGCATGCGCGGCGGTGTACGCGCTGCAAGAAGGAAATTTCGCCCATGGCCAACACCTTGTTCCACCGGTGCCGGATCCCGTTGGCCACCGCATTTAAGATGGCGTATCTGACCTGTAAGTTTCCGGATATCTCTTCTTATTCCCTGAACAAGACCTTTGAGATCCGGCGTATGACCTGTTATCATTTTCAAAGAAAAGTCAGGGCCTGTCTGGAGGAGGGACAACATGATGTGTTTGTCCGGGCGCTGGTGGACAGCTTATCTTCCGGAGCGGATGGCTTTGAGCGCGATACGGTCGACCAGGCCGGGGGCGATCAGCTTTAGCCACTGACCCATTTTTCCGCGGAAGGTCATTACCACTTCTCTTTTCCGGGCTGCTATGGCTGGGATCATCAGCTGGACGCATCGTTCCACCGTCATCACCTGGTTTTCCTGAACCGGACTTTCGCCGATGGGCTTCCCGTCGCCGCCGAGGGCGCGTTGCCGGACTTCCGAAGAGACAAATCCCGGATAGATCATGGTGACGCTTACCCCGGAATCCCTTAATTCCACCCGCAGGGCATCGAAAAATCCGGCCATGGCATGTTTGCTGGCGCCGTAGCCGCTGCGTGTCGGGATGCCTGCTTTTCCGGTCAGGCTGGAAACCCCGACCAGTCGTCCCCGGGTTTGTTTCAGGTAGGGCAGGGCGAAATGCGTGCAATATACGCTGCCGAAGTAATTGACCTGCATGATCTTTTCGAGGACACTCAGGTCGGAGACTTCGTCGAAATACGCCCACATGGTGATGCCGGCGTTGTTGACCAGGACATCGATTTTGCCGTATTCCTGAATGCAGTGGTTGATGAGCGCTTTGCACTGGTCCTGG
>JBJKPL010000057.1:0-13073 GCA_046706345.1 Candidatus Sulfidibacterium sp. | reverse complement strand
AAGAAATTCCCTTTTTTATCTACGGAAGGCCCCTCGGTAAATGAAAACTGGTTGGAGATCAGCTTCAGCTTTGCCCCTTTGGCAACAATGTCGCTGTTTTGTGCCCGCAGCGAAGCGCCGAAAAAGAGCACCAGGAACACCGCCATCACGGAGCCCAAGGTTAATCGGTTTTGAAAGTTGAATTTATTCATTTTTAATTTTCTGCTAAATAAAGAGATAAGGTACTTACCAAATATATTCTAAACAAGAATAATCTGCTGATGCAGTGCGCATAAAACTGCCCTTCCGGGAAGTTGTGTTCTAAATACAGGACTTTACTGTCCTTATTTCCTGCTACTTTTTTTGCGTTGGTCTTTAATCCGGACAAAGATCAGCTTGTTGCTGCTTTTCGGGTTGTCGCGTTGTTCGATCTCGAATTTCCGGGTTGATTTGATCAGGGGCGTCAGCTTTTGAAACCCGTAATTTCGGGGGTCGAAATTGGGTTGTTTCTTTTGCAGCAGGCTGCCCACGTCGCCCAAGAACGCCCATCCCTCGTCATCCGACAGGTCGGTGATGGTGGTGGCGATCCAATCGATCTCGCGGGCCGTGATCTTATCGAAAGATGCCTTATCCTGTCCTTTCTCTTCCTCGGATTCTTTTTCCTGGGACTTGGTTTTCAGGATCTCGATATAGATAAATTTATCACAGGCCACGATAAAGGGGTTCGGTGTCTTTTTTTCGCCGATGCCGATCACCTGCATGCCGGCTTCCCGCAACCGGGTGGCCAGCCGGGTAAAATCGCTGTCGCTGGATACCAGACAGAATCCGTTCACCTTTTCGGAGTACAGGATGTCCATGGCATCGATGATCATGGCCGAGTCTGTGGCATTCTTTCCGGTGGTATATCCGTATTGCTGTACCGGCGTGATGGCATGTTCCAGCAACACATTTTTCCATTTCGACAGGTTGGGTCTCGTCCAGTCGCCATAGATGCTTTTGATCGTCGGGTTTCCGTATTTGGCGATTTCTTCAATCATTTCTTTCACGTTAGCGGAGGGAATATTGTCCCCATCGATCAGTACGGCAAGGTTCATGTTCATTGTTTACTTTTTAAAAATACATAACTAACAAGTCTATGTTCATATAATTTTCACTCTTACGGCTTTGATACCCTTAACCCCTTTTTCGGTCTCAAATTCAACGTTGCAACCGGCTCTTAACTCCCCGTCACAATCATTGTTGTGCACAAATATTGATTCGTTGGTTTCGGAGTCAATAATAAAACCAAAAGCTCTGGTTTCATTATAATTCTGGAGTCTGCCCGTCCTTATTTTGTT
Source organism: Candidatus Sulfidibacterium sp. (assembly GCA_046706345.1). Lineage (GTDB taxonomy): Bacteria > Bacteroidota > Bacteroidia > Bacteroidales > F082 > Sulfidibacterium. Next base: position 11,757 of record JBJKPL010000057.1, on the reverse strand, counting down.
AAAGTTACGGGGTTCAGACTTCGGAACGCCAAGCTCAATACTTTCGGCATTAATTTCTTTCTTCTGCGATAAGTCCGGGGGGGTCGAGGTGATCATACCATTCTCATCCACCCAGGCGATCATATCATCCAGGTCTCCTTTTTTTCCCTGTTCTTTCTTTTCAAGCCGCCGCTTTTCTTTTTCTTTTCGTTTTTTTTCCTGTTTACTTTTTACTTCTTTTTTTCCGGAAGTTTCTTTGGATCTTCCCATTCAATCTGTTTTTAGTTATAAGCTATTATTAAATTCATTTTTCAGGCGCTCAAATACTTCCTTAACGGTAGTTATTGACTTGATATGATAACCTTTCGCCCCGGAAAATGCAAAACCTGATTCAAATTTACCATGATAGGCTGATAACAAGGCTTCTGCAATACAGTAGCTGGTGGTTTTTGGATTACAGGATTTGATACACCGGTATTTACATCGCTCCGGCCTTTTTTCTCCACGTTCCGCTGCCAGCAGAAAATCATTTTCAATGGCCCTCCCGGGGAGTCCAACGGGACTCTTTATGAGCCGAATCTTATTTTGGACCGCATCAATGACCGTTTGTTTGAAAGTACCCGAAGCATCGCATTCACGGGTCGCAATAAAGCTGGTGCCCAATTGAACCCCTGAGGCCCCGAGATGAAAGAGTTTACTAATTTGCCCCCCGGAAGTAATGCCACCGCCGGCAATAATGGGGATGTCTTTATCATAGGTGTTTTTTAGATCTTTTATTACCTTGAGGACATCCTGCACGATGGTAGTGAGGTTGTATTTGTTGGTTTCCAAATCATTGAAACTGAATCCCAAATGCCCTCCGGCTTCCGGACCCTCTACAACAAAGGCATCGGGTAGATAATTATAATTCTGCAACCACTTTTTTGCAATGATCAGGGCCGCCCTGCCTGACGAAACAATGGGAACCAGTTTGGTGTTGCTCTCTTTGGTTAGATATTTAGGTAAATCCAAAGGTAACCCCGCCCCTGAAAATATGATGTCAATTTTTTCTTTGATGGAGGTCTGCACCAGATCGCTGAAATTAGACAGCACGGACATAATATTGACGGCAAGCACCCCTGTTGTCAACTGACGGGCCTTGCGAATCTCTCCGATTAAACCTTCCATGCTATTTTGCCTGTAGGATTTATCGGGCGTTCCCTGAATTAAGCCGATGCCCACTGCAGCAATCGTGCCGATACCTCCTTCCCGTGCAACAGCACAAGCCAGGCCTGACAAGGAAATACCAATACCCATTCCTCCCTGAACGATAGGAACAGGTATGGTTAAATCTCCGATTCGGAATGATTTCAACTTCTAATATTATTTAACGTTAAAAGCAACTTCCCCTTTATCCCCTCTTTTTATTTCAAAGGTTACTTTTTGTCCTTCGGAAAGGCCGATAAAAGGGCTGATTAATCCCGAGCGATGGACAAAAACATCTTTTTTCCCTTCGATCTCGATAAAACCGAAACCTTTGGTTTCGTTAAACCATTTTACTTTTCCTTCACTCATTACTTAGTACCTCCCTCTATTATTCGATTCGCGTTTTTCACGTGCCTCGTTTACCACCATTTCACGATTTTCAAGTATACGGCCATTCAATTTGCTGATGGCTTGATTGGCTTCGGCGGAATCATTCATAGTAATAAAACCAAATCCTTTGCTTCGTGCACTGTACTTATCAATGATGATTTTGGCTTCGCTCACGGAACCATACTCTTCGAAAATACGTTTTAAATCATTTTCACCAACCTTAAAATCAAGGTTTCCTACATAAATATTCATATTACATTAAATTTTTTAAGCCTGAAAATCTTCAAGCCTGATGATTACTGTACAGTATTTTAGGGAGGGAAAACTCTGATACAACTTTTCCTTTTTCCAAGCGTACTGTATTAAATTTCTGAAAAAGGACAAAAAAAAGTATCCATCTGACGAACAAAGAAGGAAAAGTACTGTTTCAATATTCTATTTCGCGGCAAAGATACAAAAATATATCTCGTATTTAACAGAAAATGAACGATTTAATTAGCAACCCCATTGAAAACCAGCAGAATCTGTTCTGGTTTAGCTTATTAAAGAAAAGATTATTCCACAGATATTTACATGCCAGAACTAAATAACGGAAATCTCAGACATGATGAATGCAATCTTGTGACCGGAAAAAACACCCCGATACCCAAAAAGATGAAAATCCAACCTTAATTCAATGATACAGGTATTGAAAAGATTTTAATAATTTAGCTCACTGTTGCTTCGTTTTGTTAATACCACACTAAAAATATTGTTTATGAAAAAATACACCTTACTTCTGGCAGGCTTTCTTCTTACCATTTCACCAGTTTTTTCGCAGGTCATCATCCGCCGTGACACGACCATCGAAGACATGGTTCAGGAAATTTCCCGCACACGGATCAAACAGGACATTGAAAAACTTGTCAGCTTCCGTACCCGCCATACGCTGAGCACGCAGACCAACCCGAAAGAGGGGGTTGGTGCCGCCTGGAACTGGGTGAAAGCCGAAATGGAGCAATCCGTCCCGGAATCCCATGGCCGTCTGTCGGTTGCCTTCGACGACTATACGCTTACGCCGAAAGATCCGCGCGTGACGCGGACCGTGCATGTAAAGAACGTGATCGCCACGCTCAAGGGCACCAATCCCAACGACAACCGCATCTTTCTGGTAAGCGCCCACCTGGACTCCCGGGGCGACGACATCAACGACAGCACTTCCTATGAACCCGGCGCCGACGACGACGGATCGGGCGTGGCCGCCATCCTGGAAATGGTCCGGATCATGTCGACACGGAAATTTTCAGGGACCATCATCTTTACCGTCGTCACCGGTGAAGAAGAAGGGTTGTACGGATCAAAACATATCGCCGAAAAGGCCAAAGCGGAACACTGGAACCTGGTGGCCATGCTGAACAACGACATGATCGGTCAGGGCCGCTCCAGCGGGACGCTGCTCAGCAACAACATGACCGTGCGCGTTTTCAGCGAAGGCGTGCCGGCTTATGAAACAGAGAAAATGGCGCGACTCCGGGCTTTCATCGCCGGAGAAAACGACAGCAAAGCCCGCGAACTGGCACGCTATGTCAAGGAAGTCGGGCAACGCTATGTGGATCAGCTCACCGTAAATCTTATCTATAGGCCCGACCGTTACGGCCGGGGCGGCGATCAGTATTATTTCAGCAAACTGGGATTTACGGCCGTCAGGATTTGTGAGTCGCACGAAAACTACGATCACACCCACAAAGTACCGCGCATGGAAAACGGCGTACAGCTCGGCGATTTGCCACAGTATGTCGATTTTGAATACGTCCGGAAAAATACAGGCATCAACCTGGCCACGCTGGCCAATCTGGCGATGGCGCCTTATGAACCCCAACATACGCGGGTGCAGATCTTCGACCTGACCAACAGCACCACCCTGACCTGGAAAACACCTACCCAGGGCGTGAAACCGGCCGGCTATTATGTGTTGATGCGCGAAACCGATCAACCCATGTGGCAACGGAAATATTATGTAACGGGAAATGAAGTCACTCTTCCCTATTCCAAAGACAATTATATTTTTGCGGTACAGTCCGTCGACAGCCAGGGCCATGAGAGCCTTCCGGTGATCCCGATGCCGCAGTTCAGAAAAGATGAAAAATAAAAAATAAGCCGGAAGACCGAAGTCGGGAGACGGAAGCTTCCGGCTAAAATTGAGAACAATTCACGATTTGCAGGTTTCTCAAGGTATCTTTGACTTTAGCGCACTTTATGGCTTAATCAGTGTAAAATAAGATATAATTATGTATATTTGCAACCAGATTGCAAAATAACATAAAATGATTTCCAGAAAGCTGACACCCCATCTTCAGGAGATGCTTGCGACATTTCCGGTTGTCTCCCTGACAGGACCCCGCCAATCGGGGAAAACCACCCTACTGAGGCACGCATTTCCGGACTATCAATATTATAATCTGGAACGCATGGACCATCGTGCACTGATTACTTCAGATCCTGTCGGGTTTTTAAAAAGCACAGGGACAAAGGTCATCTTTGATGAGGCTCAAAATCTGCCTGAAATGTTTAGTTATATCCAGGACATCTCTGATGAAAGAAATATTCCGGGACAATATATTTTATCCGGATCACAAAGTTTCTTACTGAGCCATCAGATATCACAATCACTGGCTGGTCGTGTTAGCGTAAACCATTTGCTTCCATTTGACATCACAGAGCTGGAAGACATTACAGATCGAAGTATTGATCAGATAATTTTAAATGGCTTTTACCCCAGACTATACGACAAACACATAGCACCAGACGATTTTTATCCTTCCTATTTGCAAACCTACATTCAAAGAGATGTCAGGACACTGAAGGGGATTGAAAACCTGAATACATTCTCAAGATTTCTGGGGTTATGTGCCGGGCGAACCGGTCAGATATTGAATCTCACATCCCTTGCTCAAGATACCGGTGTGGCGGTTAATACTGTCAAGGCCTGGTTGTCGCTGCTTGAAGCCAGTTTCATCATCTACCTTCTTCAGCCCTATCATAACAACTTCAGTAAGCGGCTGATCAAATCACCCAAACTTTATTTTTACGATACCGGGGTAGCTTGTTCGCTGCTTAAACTTACTGATCCGGATACGGTCAGAACGCACTATTTGTATGGTTCACTTTTTGAAAACCTTGTGATCAGTGAAATTGTAAAGAGCCGGTTTCATAAGGGAAAACAAGCTCCTGTTTATTACTGGCGCGAAAGTAACGGCACCGAAATCGACTGTATCATCGAAAAAGGCAACAATGAAATTCTGGCCCTCGAAATAAAAGGAGGACAAACATTTACAACCCATTATTTAAAAAACCTGAAAAACTTTGCAAAGGAAAATGAACAGGTGAGAATTAACAAAGCCGTTTTATATACCGGTGACCAAACGGCAGACATCAACGGTGTTCAACTGATTCCCTGGAGTAAATTGTCTGTGGAAGGCAACTTGATCATTTAAAAAATAAATCTTACAACAATCTCCCTTCCCGACCCTTGTTTCCTATCGCAAGGCCTTATCGCAACGTATCACTCGATCTACTTTATGAACTCAGGAATGATTCATTAACTTTCTGACTGCATTTGTTATGCCTTCCACATCCATACCGCATTCGTGATAGAGTGAATCTTTGCCGCCCTGTTCTACAAAGTAGTCGGGGATACCCAAATGGGCCAGTTGGATGTCGGCCTTCATTGAGGCAGCAAACGCGGCCACCGTGCCTGCCATGCCGTTGCGGATCACGCCGTCTTCGATGGTAATGACGTATTTGAATTTCCGGAAGATCTCCTTCAGTAAGTTTTCATCCAGTGGTTTGAGAAACCGGAGGTCGTAAAGTGACGTCTGAATGCCTTCCGTTTCCAGTTGCCGGCAGGCTTCCAAAGCAAAATTCCCGGGCTGGCCCAGGGTAACGATGACCACCTCTTTGCCGTCTCTCAGCATCCGGCCCTGTCCGATCGGGATTTCCTGAAACTCCTGATGCCAGGCGTCGGCTCCTACGAATCCGTAACCACGGGGATACCGGATGGCAAAAGGTCCCTTACCATAAGCAGCGGCAGTAAACATCATATTCCGCAGTTCCACCTCATCCATGGGCGCTGCCACCACCATGTTGGGGATGCCGTTCAGGTACGCCAGGTCGAAAACACCGTGATGCGTGGCTCCGTCCCCGCCCACCAGCCCGGCCCGGTCGATGCCGAAGATCACCGGCAGGTTCTGCAGCGCCACATCATGGATCACCTGATCGTAAGCACGCTGCAGGAAGGTGGAATAGATTGTGCAAAACGGAATCAGTCCTTCGGAAGCCAGTCCTGCCGAAAATGTCACGGCATGCTGTTCGGCAATGCCGACGTCGAAAACACGTTCCGGAAATGCTTCCATCATGTAATTCAAAGCCGAGCCCGAAGGCATCGCCGGGGTCACCGCCACGATTCTTTTGTCTTTTTGTGCCAGCTCCAGCAATGTTTTACCATACACTTCCTGATAGGAAATTTTGTTTGTTGCCTCTTTGGTCAGCAAGGCCCCCGTTTCCCGGTCGAAAGGTCCCGGCGCATGGAAAAGGGTCTGCTCCTTCTCGGCCTGTTCGAAACCCTTGCCTTTGGTGGTGATGATGTGCAAAAGCTTCGGTCCGTCGATCTTCTTGATCTCCTTCAGCACCGCCACCAGTTGCTGCAGGTCGTTGCCGTCCACCGGGCCGAAATAGCTGAAGTTGAAAGCCTCGAACAGGTTGCTGTTGCGCAGGAAGACCTCTTTTAAATTATTTTCTTTGTTTTTGACCGCTTTCCTCCGTTGGTTGATACGTTCGATCCTCGCTTTCAGGTTCTGATCCGTCAGCGGCTGACCGCGCAACATCCCGGTAAGGTAATCTTTGATAACACCCTGATTTTTATCGATGGCGATGCCGTTGTCGTTCAGGATGATGAGCAGGTTGGCATGGGAGGCCCCGGCATTGTTCAGTCCTTCTACGGCCATACCGCCGGTCATGGCACCGTCGCCGATGACGGCAATGTGATTCCGGTCTTTTTCGCCCTTTAGCTGTGACGCCGTTGCCATACCCAGGGCCGCTGAAATAGACGTGGAAGCATGTCCTGTTCCGAAAGCATCGTAAACACTTTCCTTCCGGGACGGGAATCCGCTGATGCCCTTATAGTGCCGCAACGTATGGAAGATATCACGTCGACCGGTAAGAATTTTATGCGGATAAGCCTGATGGCCCACATCCCAGATCAACCGGTCGTAAGGTGTATTAAACACGTAATGTAAAGCGATGGTCAGCTCCACCACGCCCAGGCTGGCACCCAGATGGCCGGGGTGGACCGAGATCACGTCCAGTATATAATCGCGGACTTCTTTTGCCAACACCTGCAACTGGTCGGGATCCAGCTTCCGGAGGTCTTCCGGCGAATCCACCGTTGCCAGCAAAGGCCCGGGTTTGAGTTCGTTATTTTGCATGCAACAAAATTAGAGAAAAAGCTTTCCGTTTTTGAGATGTCAAAAAGATCCAAAAGTTCTCACCTTCGCACATGAGTGGTCAAACGGTTGTCAGACAATGGTCAGAAGTTGTCAGACAGTTGTTGTACCGTCACTGTACAATTGTTTGACCATCGTTTGACTACAGTATGACGCTTGTCTGACCATCAATGAAAAACTTATTTCACGTTGCGCAAGATGTTATTATCTTTGCAGCGAATTTTAAAACCGTTATTTAGATGCAGCAACTGAGCGAACAGGAAATCGTCAGGCGGAATGCTTTGAACGAGATGAAGAAACTGGGAATCAATCCGTATCCCCAGGCCATGTATGAAGTGAACGCTTATGCCAAAAATATTTTAGACCAGTTCCCCAAAGACAATACGTTGTTTCAGGAAGTGAGCCTGGCCGGCCGGATGATGAGCCGCCGGATCATGGGTGCAGCTTCTTTTACGGAACTGAAGGATTCCACCGGAAGAATTCAGCTGTACATCAAACGCGATGATGTCTGCCCCGGCGAAGACAAGACGATGTACAATACGGTTTTCAAACGGCTGCTCGACATCGGGGATTTCATCGGGATCAAAGGTTTCGTGTTCACGACCCAGATGGGAGAGATCACCGTGCATGTGACCGAACTGACGGTGTTGTCGAAATCACTCAGGCCATTGCCGGTCGTCAAGGAAAAAGACGGTCAGGTTTATGATGCTTTTACCGATCCCGACCAGCGTTACCGTCAGCGCTACGTGGATCTGGTGGTTAACGATCCCGTTCGGAAGATCTTTGAAATGCGTGCCCGGGTGCTGCGTTCCATGCGGGAATTCCTGAACGACAAAGGCTATCTCGAAGTGGAAACTCCCATTTTGCAGTCCATTCCCGGAGGTGCCGCCGCACGGCCTTTCATCACCCATCATAATGCCCTGGACATTCCGCTGTATCTGCGTATTGCCAATGAGCTATACCTGAAACGTTTGATTGTAGGCGGTTACGAAGGGGTTTACGAATTTGCCAAGGACTTCCGCAACGAAGGCATGGACCGGTATCACAATCCGGAATTCACCCAGATGGAAATGTATGTGGCCTACAAAGATTACTTCTGGATGATGGAAACTACCGAACAGATGCTGGAAAAGATCGCGATGGATCTGCACGGCACCACCAAAGTACAGGTAGGAGAAAATGTGATTGATTTTGCCGCTCCTTACAAACGCATCAGCATCCTGGATGCCATCCAGGAAAAAACCGGCATTGATGTGAGCGCGATGAACGAAGCCGAATTGCGTGCCACCTGCGAAAAATTGGGTATTGAAACCGATGCGTCCATGGGCAAAGGAAAACTCATCGACGAAATTTTCGGCGAAAAGTGCGAGCATACCTACGTCCAGCCAACTTTCATCACCGATTACCCGGTGGAAATGTCGCCGCTTTGCAAACGCCACCGTGAAAACCCGGAACTCACAGAACGCTTCGAACTGATGGTGAACGGAAAGGAGCTGGCCAACGCGTACACCGAGCTGAACGATCCCATCGACCAGCGTGAACGCTTCGAAGAACAGGTAAAGCTTGCGGAAAAAGGCGACGACGAAGCCATGTACATCGATTACGACTTCCTCCGCGCCCTGGAATACGGCATGCCTCCCACCTCCGGCATGGGCATCGGCATCGACCGGCTGACCATGTTCATGACCAACCAGGCTTCCATCCAGGAAGTGATCCTCTTCCCTCAGATGCGTCCCGAAGTGCAGGCCAAAGCAGTCAGCAGCAGCGATTTTATGGTGTTGGGCATGGCCGAACACTGGGCCAATCTGATGCCCGAGGCGGGTGTTGCCAAACCGGAGGATCTGGCCGAGATGAAACCCACGGTCATCCAGCAGACCCTGAACGGACTCCGGAAAAAGAAAAAACTGGATGTGCCGGCAGTTCAGATGGATGAGATCGAATCCTGGATCGGGAAGCTGAAATAATCCTTTTGCAACAATTCTTTTCCGGCGACCTGAAAACACTTTCGCATCACCGGGGTTGAAATGTTTATAACTACGCCACAAAATTCACCGGCCAGGAGCTCCGGCAAAAAAGCGTTTTCCAAACAAAGGATCTTTCAATAATCCGTATTTGACTGTTTTTCAGTATACAAGAATGAGAATGCGTCTTCTATCCTGAAAAATGCAGAAATTTTTTTCACACTACATCAAGCCCGATTTCGTTTCTGAAACGGTTGTTGATTTTTTGAAAAACCCATCTTAAGGAAATTGCCAATTATTCTCTATTTTAGTGGAAAATAATCATGAAAATGACTAAAAGTTAAGGCTATGAATCGACGCATTTCTTACTTAACTATCCTGGTGGCTGTATGGCTCCTTTTTCCCTTGGGAGCGGCCCGGGCTCAGAAAGTATCCAAAACCAATCAATTTCAACCCTACTGGCAGGTCAATGTCAACGTGGGTCCCAGCCTGTTTTTTGGCGATTTGAAACAAAAAAGTTTCCTGCCCACCTCCATCAGCGGCCATTCCGAATGGCGCCTGGGTGCAGGGGCTATGCTCAACCGGCAGTTCACATCGTTTTTCGGACTGCGTTTTCAGTTTTTATACGGACAACTTTCCGGCCTCAGCACCAGTGCCAACCGTTATTTTCAAAGTGACTATCTGGACTTTAACCTCAACGGGACTTTCAGCCTGACTGATCTCATTGCCGGTTACAATCCCGAAAGAAAACTGAATGTATACCTGGTGGCAGGGTTGGGTCTGACCAATTATAATTCCAGTCTCTACAACCTGTCAAACGCCAATCTGATCAACAAAATGGGTTACGGCTATGGTCATGGTCTCGGCGGACGAACCCTGGAAGGCATCATGACCGGAGGATTGGGACTCTCTTACAAGATCAACGATCAATGGAGTATCAATCTGGAATCGGTGAGCCATGTGCTGAATTCCGACCTGATGGACATGACCCCGGGCGGATCAAAACACGACGCATACAACTACACCTCGCTGGGAGTTTCGATGAAATTCGGCCAGCGGAAACCCAGCAAGCCTGCGACCCATGAGATGCCGTTACCGAAACCTTTTACCCCCAATCCTGCCGTAATGGCCCCCGCCAACAAGGAAAAGGCACAAAACGAAAACATGCCGGTCCAGCCTCCGAAGGCCGCCGACAGTACAGTGGAAACAATTAAAAAAGCCCAGATGAAACAGGCACAGCAGAAACAGGAACCGGTACGCAGCACGCAACCCGTTCAACCGCTGCTGGAATACCGCGTCCAGATCCGGGCCAGGTACCAGAAACCCGTGTCGCTGGATTATCTGAGCAAACATTATCATATTTCCGAAGGCAGAATCCGTATCGACATGCACAATGGTTATTACATTTACACGGTTGGTTCTTACGACACTTATCAGCAAGCCCGTAATGAGCGCGACATCCTGAGGACCAAGAACGGAGTGAGCGACGCCTTTGTGGTGGCCTTCAAGAACAACCGAAGACTGGATAAATTACCAAAAACCAGGTAAGCGTATGGAAGATCATGATTTTAATTACAACCCGGAAAAAGACAAGCTTTCCGCCACCATAACGGCCATTATTATCGGTGTGTCGATCCTGGCCGCTGTGTATCTGGGATTTTTCGTGGTGGTATAAGCAGGGGCCCGTAACAAAGGATTGAAAATAGTGGTTTTGAAATACAGAAACGAATAAAAATATAAAATCAGGGCAGAAGATGATTTCCTGCCCGAATTCTGAATGATTTATCTTACTTTTGTGCGGTATAAAATGATGAAACCATGAATGCTTTACTATTGCAACAAGCCGGGATTATCGGTACTCCCGAGATTGTACTCATTGTGCTCGCTATTGTTTTGCTTTTCGGAGGCCGGAAAATACCTGAATTAATGCGCGGTATCGGCAAAGGGGTCAAAGAATTTAAAGACGGCCTGGATTCGGGTGAAGATCAGGCTAAAACAGAGGAAAAGGACAAAACCACCGAAAAAAAATAGCGAAGGGCCTTCCCTTCCTTGCATTCCGGAAACAGCCGTTTTCCCGCAAAATAAAGGCATTCGCCCAAGTGAAAAAAATTTTTTAATAATAGGCATCAAAGCCAGTGATCGGCCTACCGGCCTTCTTCATAGCTATCATAAGAATGAGATATATTACAACTATTTTCCTAACGTTAATCCTGGGACTGACTGTTAACCACACCCTGGCTCAGGACACGCTTCCCGACTCTGACACAACCCTGCTTCAATCGGATTCCACGGTGGACGATCTGCCTTCCACACTGGATACCATCACGCTTCCCCGGCATTTGAGCTTGCTCGACCGGGTGAACGACAGTATTCACAACGTGGTCTATCACGACGGGCATACCATCATTCAGGATTCGCCCGTCATGCGGACGTTAGACAGCCTGGCTTACGTGAAATATTACAAAAAAGAATATCTGGTCCTTGACACCAATCTGATGGATACCAATGAAGCCACCGGAGAAAGGATTCCGACGTTCCCCGATTCGGTGTATGCCAAACGGATCGCCGCTTTGAATGCCCAGACGCCCTTTGAGTTTATCTACAACAAGCAGGTGAAGGCATTTATCAATTTGTATGCGGTCAAGAAAAGACGCCTGACAGAAAAGGTCATGGGCCTGGCCCGGATCTATTTCCCCATGATCGAACAGGAGCTGGACAAATACAACCTACCGCTGGAGCTGAAATATTTGGCCGTGGTGGAA
>JBJKPL010000056.1:0-8801 GCA_046706345.1 Candidatus Sulfidibacterium sp. | reverse complement strand
AGCGAGCTGGGCGTCAGGGCCAGAAGCCAGGTGCTGTCCAAATTCCTGCTGCGGCTGATCGGGATCTTTGTCCCGGTCATGCATGAAATGGTAGAAATGATCTACCAGTACGACCGGAATTATGTCTTTAACAGCGACAAGTTTGAAAAACGGTTTCAATTTAAGCCCACCTCATACATCACCGGCATCCGTGAGATCATCCGCTCGGACTTCCGGTAAAAACAATTTTTATGAAAAAGGTTTTTGTCATCGGAGGGACTACGTTCGACCACATCATTTCCCTGGCGGAACTCCCGCGCCCCGTACCGCAGACCATCCATCAAGCGGATTTTCACGAAACCACCGGATCTACCGGCGCGGGCAAGGCGCTGTGCCTTCAGAAGCTGAAAGTCCCCAATACGCTGTACTCCGTGCTGGGAGACGACGCCTTCGGCCATCAGATCATCGCCCATTTGAAAAAGGAAGGGATCGATTTTATTTACGATTTTGATGAAAGGGGAACCGAACGGCATGTGAACCTCATGGACCGCGACGGCAAGCGCATTTCCGTGTTTGTCACCCAATCCTCGCAAAAGCCGGCCTGTAATATGCACCGGGTGGAAGAATACATCCAAAACTGCGATATTATGGTTCTGAACATCATCGCCTACTGCCAGTGGTTTGTTCCTTTGCTGAAAAAATATGATAAACCCGTGTGGACCGATCTGCACGATTATGAAGACCGAAATTCTTACCATGAGCCGTTTATCGACATTGCGGATTATATTTTTTTGAGCTCGGACAATCTGCCTGATTTCAGAAAAACCATGAAGGCCCTGATGGCACGGGGCAAGGAACTGGTGGTTTGCTCACACGGTAAAAAGGGTGCCACTGCCCTCACCAAAGATGGCGAATGGATCGAAGTACCGGCGCTGGAATTTCAGCTCGTGGATGCCAACGGGGCCGGCGACAGTTTCTTTTCGGGTTTCCTTTGGGCTTTTCTGAAAGGCAAACCCATCAAGGAATGTATGCAATACGGCACCATCTGCGGAGGATTGTGCATTACTTCCCGGCAACTGGTCTTTGAAGATCTTGATCCCGGATATCTGGAAACAACTTTCAGAAAATACTACTGATCTGCTTTTATCTTTCCATTCACAGAAAGGATTTCTTAATTTCGTGGCTCATAAAAAAACAAAGCCATGCGTGCGGTAATTTTTGATCATCCGGGTGAACCGGAAGTGTTAAAGCTGGGGGATTTTGAAAACCCCGTTCCCAAAGAACATGAGATCCTTGTGAAAGTGTCGGCCACTGCCCTGAACCGGGCCGATACCCTCCAAAGAAAAGGCATGTATCCGCCCCCGGCCGGCGCAAGCCCTGTTCTGGGACTTGAAATTGCCGGAACGGTGGTTCGGTGCGGAAGCAAAGTCGATCGGTGGCACGAAGGCGACCCGGTTTTCGGGCTGGTGCCCGGAGGCGGTTATGCAGCCTATGCCGTCATCCATCAGGAGATGGCCATGAAGATTCCATCCAATTTTTCCTTCGAACAGGCTGCCGCCATTCCCGAAGTATTCCTGACGGCCTACCAGGCGCTGGTGTGGAACGCTAAACTGCAGCCAGGAGAAACCCTCCTGGTGCATGCAGGTGCCAGCGGCGTGGGAACGGCAGCCATTCAGCTGGCCAGGGAAATGGGCGCCCGGGTGCTGGTAACGGCTTCCAAAGCCAAACACCCGATCTGTCTGGAACTGGGCGCCGAAAAAGCCATCGACTACCAAACCGAAGACTTCAGTGAAAAAGTGTTGGAATACACCGGTGGCCAGGGCGTGGATGTGATCATCGATTTTGTGGCTGGACCCTATCTGGAGCGGAACATGAAATCCCTGGCGGTGGACGGCAGGATGGTGAACCTGGCTTCGCTGGGCGGCGGAAGGGTGCAGGATTTCGACATGCGCAGCATCCTTTCCAAACGGCTTACGATCATCGGGTCCACGCTGCGGTCCCGCAGTCTCGATTACCAGATCCGGCTGACCAAAGATTTTGCCGGTTATGCGCTGGAAAAATTCAATTCCGGTAAGCTGAAACCCATCATCGATTCGGTCTTCGACTGGAGTGAAGCAGCACGGGCCCATCGTCATATGGAAGGAAACCGGAACAGCGGGAAGATTGTCCTAAGAGTCCGTTAGATATTTCAAAAAATAGCCCCAGGATTCAACCCGGGGCCACTCTGAAAATCTCCGATCAATTTTCAAAAACAAATCCGTCTCCAGCCACATCGATAACGATGGGCTTTTCGATATTCACTTTTCCGGCGAGGATCATTTTTGAAAGTGCGTTGAGGACTTCGCGCTGGATGACCCTTTTCAGCGGCCGGGCCCCGAACTGCGGGTCATAGCCCATCCGCGACAATTTCTCCACAGCGGCTTCAGTGATTTGCAGCTCAATATTATTCTTCTGCAGCATCTTTTTGGCTATTTCAAACTGTAACCTGACAATGCCCGTGATTTCATCCCGCGACAGCGGTTTGAACATGATCACCTCGTCGATCCGGTTCAGAAACTCCGGACGGATGGTTTTCTTCAGCAGTTCGAACAATTCATTCCGCGTCCTTTCCACCACCTCGGATTCATTGGCATGGTTCATCTTTTGGAACTGTTCCTGGATCAGGTGCGAGCCGATGTTGGAAGTCATGATGATGATGGTGTTCTTGAAATCGACCACCCGGCGTTTGTTGTCGGTGAGCCTTACGTCGTCGAGTAGCTGCAGCAGGATGTTGAAGACGTCGGGATGGGCTTTTTCGATCTCATCGAGCAGCACCACGGAATAGGGTTTCCGCCGGACCGCTTCCGTCAGCTGACCACTTTCCTCATAACCCACGTAACCCGGAGGCGCTCCCACCAACCGCGAAACCGAATGGCGTTCCTGGTATTCTGACATGTCGATGCGGACCATGGCATTTTCGTTGCTGAACAGGAATTCTGCCAGGGCCTTGGCCAGCTCGGTCTTTCCGACGCCGGTGGTACCCAGGAAGATGAACGAGCCGATGGGACGGCGTTCGTCCTGCAAGCCGGCGCGACTGCGGCGGATGGCGTCGGCGATGGCCTGGATGGCGTCATCCTGTCCCACCACCCGACGGTGCAGATCGTCTTCAAGGTGCAACAATTTTTCTTTTTCGCTTTGCAGCATCCGGCTTACCGGGATGCCGGTCCACTTTGAAACCACTTCTGCCACTTCTTCTGCCGTCACTTCTTCGTTGATCATGGGTTTGTCGCCCTGCAACTGTTTGAGTTCTTTTTTCAGCTTTTCGGTTTGGGCTTCGGCATTTTGGATCTTGCCGTAACGGATCTCGGCCACTTTGCCGAAATCGCCCTCCCGCTCGGCCTGCTCGGCAGAAAGTTTGAAATCTTCCACTTCCTTTTTGATTTGCTGGATCTTATCCACCAGGCCTTTTTCCGCGCGCCATTTGGCCCGTAGG
Organism: Candidatus Sulfidibacterium sp.; assembly: GCA_046706345.1. GTDB lineage: Bacteria > Bacteroidota > Bacteroidia > Bacteroidales > F082 > Sulfidibacterium. Next base: position 5,350 of record JBJKPL010000056.1, on the reverse strand, counting down.
TCGTTGCGCTGCTCGCTCAGGTTGGCCAGTTCTTCGTTGATCAGCGCCAGCTTGGCCTGATCTTTCTCGCGCTTGATGGCTTCCTTTTCGATCTCCAGCTGGCGGATCCGCCGCTCGGCAGCTTCCAGTTCTTCGGGCAGCGAGTTGATCTCCAACCGCAGCTTGGCAGCCGATTCATCGATCAGGTCGATGGCCTTGTCGGGAAGGAACCTTTCGGTGATATAGCGTTGCGACAGCTCCACGGCCGCAATGATGGCTTCGTCCAGGATGCGGACTTTGTGATGCGATTCGTAGCGTTCTTTGAGCCCGCGCAGGATGGAAATGGCCGACTGAATATCGGGTTCGTTGACCATTACCTGCTGGAAGCGGCGTTCCAGGGCCTTGTCTTTTTCGAAGAACTGCTGATATTCTTTCAACGTGGTGGCGCCAATGGCACGGAGTTCGCCCCGGGCCAGGGCCGGTTTCAGAATGTTGGCAGCGTCCATGGCCCCTTCGGATTTGCCCGCGCCCACCAAGGTGTGGATCTCATCGATGAACAGGTTGATCTCGCCTTCCGAGCCGATGACTTCTTTCACCACGCTTTTCAGCCGCTCTTCAAATTCGCCTTTGTATTTGGCTCCGGCCACCAGGGCACCCATGTCCAGCGAGAAAAGGCGTTTGGTCTTCAGGTTCTCCGGCACGTCGCCTTTCACGATGCGGTAGGCAATGCCTTCGGCAATGGCCGTCTTTCCCACGCCCGGCTCGCCGATCAATATAGGGTTGTTTTTGGTTCTTCGCGACAGGATCTGCAACACCCTGCGGATCTCTTCGTCCCGACCGATCACAGGATCCAGCTTGCCGGTGGCGGCCATTTCATTCAGGTTGATGGCATAGCGGTTCAACGCGTTGTACTGATCCTCGGCACTCTGGCTCTTCACCGATGCGCCTTTTCTCAAATCTTTGATTGCTGACACAAGTGCATTTTTGTTGATGCCATTGTCCTTGAGCAGGGTGGAGGCCGTCCCTTTCACCTCCAGCAGGGCCAGGAGCAAATGCTCGATGGAAACGAAATCATCCTGGAATATGGCCAGATAGGTGGTGGCTTTCTGCAGGATCTGCTCCAGCTCCGAAGACAGATATGGCTGGCCGCCGGACACCCTCGGTAACGAATCCACGATCCGGTCCACGGCCTTGGAAAAGACCGGAAAGTCCACATTGAGCTTTTTCAGCAAAAACGGCGTGGCATTTTCATCGACAAGCAGGATCCCTTTCAGCAGATGGATGCCTTCCATCGCTTGCTGGGTCTTCTGCGAAGCGACTTCCTGTGCTTTCTGAAGTGCTTCCTGCGATTTTATGGTGAATTGATTCAGGTTCATATTTTTTCTCCTTTACGTTTGTCCTGATGCAAAGTACCTTCCAAAGGAGAAATTATTGTAAAATACTGAAATAATGTCATTTAAAACATAAAACAAGTGTCATTTTGACGGATTTTCTATGGGGCCCTGTTAAATTTTCATGGGCAGGCCGGCGCAGCAGCAGACGGATATATTGCTATTTTTACGGAAAAAATCATGAGCGACGTAAAAAGAACGCTGGTCATTGGTGCCAGCGAGAAGCCGGAGCGGTTTTCCAACAAAGCCATCCGGCGGTTAAAACGATACGGTCATCCGGTGGAAGCCATCGGGCCCCGCGCAGGAGAGGTGGAAGGGGTGGTGTTTAAAACCGGCTTTCCGGAGCTGGAAGGCATCGATACCATTACCCTGTACATCGGACCGCCGCGGCAGCCGCAATATTACGATTACCTCATCGGCCTGAATCCCAAACGCATCATCTTTAATCCGGGGACCGAAAACTCCGAATTTTCTGAAAAAGCCAGGGCCCATGGTATAGAAACCGTTGAAAACTGCACCCTGGTGATGTTGGACTCGGGGTTGTTCTGAAACCCTGCCGGAATGCCGCCGCTGAGGAACCTGTCGGGGTTGACGGGAATAATTGTTAATTTTGTTTGACGCTAATGAGGATCATTAATCCATGAAGAATATTTTCAAGCCGTTTTTTCTCTTTGCTGCCGGGATACTGCTCACGGCTTTTCCCGCGTTTGCGCAGCTGGACTGCACCATTTCCATCGATCAGAGCCTGCCGGTATGCTATAACAGCACCGTTACCCTCAGCGTGAAGCAGGTTGACGGTCTGGAATACAGCTGGACGCCGGGGGGGCAGACGACTTCCTCCATCAATGCCAGGATCACGCAACCCACCAGCTTTACCGTCACGGTGACTGATCCTCAAACCGGCAACAGCTGCACCAGCCAGCCTTTTCTGGTAACCGTGCGAAAGAAGATCAGCATTGCTTTTCAGCAGTTGCAACTGACTTGTAGCAATGCCGATAACGACAACGGCAATACGGCGCAGGTGCAGGCTTTTGCTTCGGGGGAATTTGCCTCCACTCAGTATCAGTATTTATGGAATGTAAGCCCGATCCAGATCGCCCCCGGAAACCCGTCCCTGGCGGTCGGCCTCAAGGCCCATCAAAATTATTCCATCAAAGTCACCGATCCCAACGGCTGTTCCGCCGACAGTAGTTTTTACACCAGATCCTTCCCGAATCCGGTGGTACATATCCTCGCCAACCCGGATACCGTATACATCCAGAATCCCCATGTGAAATTCTCCTATATTCAGGTGGCTACCGACACCACTTCGGTCTCTAACAGTTTCTGGGAGATCGACCAGGACCAGAACACCTATCCCGGCCCGGTGCTGGCGTATACTTTTCCCAATATGGGCACCTACAGCGTTTTCCTGCATATCTTTAATACCCAGGGATGCGATACCGTCTATTCGACCTCGGTCAACGTGCTGCCGGTGAACCTGTTTATCCCCAACGTGATCACCCCTAACGGTGACGGCATCAACGATTATTTCGTGATTTCCGAAAAAGGTTCCGACAAACCGATCAACAGTTATTATGAAAGCTCCGACCTGGTCATTTTCAACCGCTGGGGAAGAAAAGTATTTCAGTCTACAAACTACCAAAACAACTGGGATGGCGGCAATTTGCCTGACGGAACATACTTTTATGTCTTAAAATGTAAAGGTTATAAGGATAAAAGCGTGGTTTATAAGGGGAGTGTAACTATCTTTGCAAAACGTTAATCAGTTATTTTTGAATCATGAAAAAGGTCAGTCTTTTGTTGGCGTTCGTGAGTTTCCTGTTTCTGGCGGCCTGCCAGAACCAGAGTTCCGGTAAAAAAACCGGTACCGGGAGCATTGAAGCTACGGCCGTTTCGGATACGGCACACCAGAAACTTCCGGTGATGACTTTTGATGAAACCGTGCATAACTTCGGCAACATGGTGCAGGGCGAAGTGGGAAAATATAATTTCCATTTCCGGAATACAGGAAATGCCGATCTGATCATCCGCGGGGTGAGAACGACCTGTGGTTGCACCGTAGGTGATTTTCCCCACCGTCGTATCAAACCCGGCGAAGAGGGCAACCTGACGGTCACTTTCAACAGTTCATTCAAGCAGGGATATCAGAACAAAGCGGTGATGATCCGTGCCAACACCAATCCGGGACAGATCGTTCTGACCATCCGGGCTCAGGTGTTGTTGCCCAAGGACAACCAATAGACTGCTTCAGAAAAACAATCATTAAAGGATCAAATCGCAATTCATTATTTATAAAATCAAATTAGTAAGATGAATACATTATTTCTATTGTTACAGGCTGCTGCCAAGCCTTCAGGAAGTGCCTGGGGGCAGTTATTACCTTTGTTTCTGATCCTGCTGGTATTTTATTTCTTTTTTATTATGCCGCAGACCAAAAAGAACAAAGCCCAGAAAAAATTCAGGGAAGCCCTGCAGAAAGGCGACAAAGTGGTAACCATTGGAGGAATTCATGGGAAAGTAGCTGAGGTCAAGGAAAAGACCGTCGTTCTTGAGATCACGCAGAATGTAAAAATTACCATCGAAAAATCTGCCCTGTCCGTGGATGCCGAAAGCGTAGGACAGAAATAAGAAACTTCCCAAAACTTCTTGAACTCCGTTTCGCAGCGTATTCCGCCGGCGGCACGGAGTTTTTTTTTGCGCGTCAGCGGTGCTGCCGGCTTCGGGCCAGGGTCCTGAGCATGCGCCACAGGATCCCCAGACACACCAACGTGAAGACGGTAAAGATCAGGACCGGCGTCAGGTCATTGACCACATGTTTATAATATCCCACCACGGTTAGTGAAATAATGTTGATGTCAGTGCAAATGGAAAATACCAGCAGGGCGGGTGCGAGCAGGAAACCCCAGTTTTTTTTCTGAAGCAGAAAGATCCCCGAGATCACCAGCAACGGCAGGAAAAAGGTATAATCCAGCACGTGGACCGGATTCACCGCCAACCCGTCGCGTATGAGCTCCCGCGGCACCCGGTCGCTCAGAATGGCCGGAACGTCCGACGACAGCCAGAGCCAAAAAAACAGGGCTGCCATCAAGATCAGGAACATCCCCGTGCTTTTTACCGGAACCTGTGAAGTGAACCAGTCTTCGAAATCTTCCTGAGCATGGTGCAGCGCAAAATACAGCAATGAATATATCGAGAGTCCCAGTACGGCACAATAAGCCAGGAACAATATATTAAAGTGCAATCCATAGCAATAGATCACAAAAGCATAGGCGTTGGTGAGCATGGCACCGGTCCAGATGATCTTGGCGGGCCGGTTGTTGCGTGCGGCAAACAAGGACGACAGGACCAACAGCGGTGCCATAAAAAACAGGTTGGCAATGTCCTGGCCCACCGTCTGGGCCAGCCAGTCAGGGGTTTCCGCGGAATAAACCTGCTGGTGCCAGATGCCTGTGATGCTGGTCGCCACCATCAGGACCACCACAGGCAGCGTGAAATAAAACAGACCAAAACCGATGTTTTCTGATTTCGTTTTTCGCATCCGCCTTTCATTTGGACTTAATAAAACTTCAGCGACCGCACGGATCGCATCAGCGTTTCCTCCTGGTCCTCACTGATGTATGAAATGATGAGGGTCAGACTGAAATAATCGGTCACACGGCAGAAATACTTCTGCTGGATCCTATATCCACGGTAGGGGAGCACCGCATCCATCTCATAGAAATCGTTGCCGTGGATCCTGATTTTCGGAAAGGTACTGCTGATCTCCAAATATTTCAGACGGGATTGCTGCAGCACAACGCGTGACTGGGCCAAATAGTCTGCCCCTGTCCTGATCTGGGGATATTTGCTGATGTTTTCCGCCAGGACCAGCATGCTGGGATTGTAACCGCTAAAGTCCCCTTTGTCGTATTGGTAAACCGACAACAGATAAGCCGTATTGATCTTCGAGATGTCGTAGGCTTTCTGAAGATCCGTAT
>JBJKPL010000055.1:0-8837 GCA_046706345.1 Candidatus Sulfidibacterium sp. | reverse complement strand
ATCAAAGCGCCTTTTTTTGTGCCATCTTTTTGTTACGCATGGGGAATTACACTGAATTGCTTTTCTTCTGATTAAAATATTGCACCACAACGGCCGCCTTGGCCTGCCCCACCACCGGGGTCAGGGCAGCCACATCCAGCTCCCGGATCTTTTTCACCGATTTAAACGCCCGCAGCAGTTTCTCTGCCGTCTCCGGGCCGATGCCTTTAATTTCGTCCAACTCGGTTTTCAAGGTTCCCTTGTCCCTACGCTTGCGATGGTGGGTAATGCCGAAACGGTGTGCTTCGTCCCGAAGCTGCTGGATCACCCGCAGGGTCTCCGAACGCTTGTCGAGATACAACGGCAAGGGATCGTTGGGATAATATAATTCCTCCAGCTTCTTGGCAATACCGAGGATGGTGATCTTTCCGTAAAGCCCCAGTTCTTTCAGGCTTTTCACCGCCGCACTCAGCTGGCCTTTGCCCCCGTCGACGATGATCAGGTTGGGAAGTTTCTTTTGTTCCGCAAGCAACCTACCGTAACGCCGCAGAATGATCTCCTCCATCGAGGCGAAATCATTGGGACCTTCCACCGTTTTGATGTTGAAATGGCGGTATTCTCTTTTCATGGGCCTGGCATTCACAAACTGTACCATCGACGCCACCGGGTAGGCGCCCTGAAAGTTGGAATTATCAAAGCACTCGATGGTCACCGGGAGCTCGTTCATGCGCAGGTCGGTTTTCATTTTTTCCAGGATGCGCTTGCTGTGCCGTTCCGGATCCACCAGCTCCTGTTGTTTGTTGCGTTCCATTTTAAAATACCAGGCATTCCGCTGGCTGAGTTCGAGCAATTGTTTTTTCTCGCCCCTTTGCGGGATGGTGACCTTCACCTCCTCAAAGGTAAGCGGCACTTTGAACGGCAGGATGATCTCTTTAGAGGTACTTTCAAACCGCTGCCGCAGATCGGTCATGGCCAGCAACAGGATCTCCTCCGGGGTTTCATCCAGTTTCTTTTTGACTTCCACCGTATGCGATTGCATCACAGACCCCTGTACCACTTTCAGGTAATTGACATAGGCTTCGTTTTCACCGTCGAGCACCGAGACGACATCTACATTGTTGATGCGCGGATTCACGATCACGGATTTGCTCCGGTACTTTTCAAGGATGTCGATCTTCTCCTTCACCTGTTGGGCCCGCTCAAACTGCAGTGCTGCTGCATATTGTTTCATGAGCTTTTTCAGGTTTTCGATCACCTTGTTCAGATTCCCTTTGATCAGGTTGCGCACCTGATCAAGCGTTTCCAGATAGTCTTCTTCGGTCTGAAGATTCTCGCAGGGGCCCAGGCAGTTCCCGATATGATACTGGAGGCAAACTTTGAATTTCCCTTTCTCGATATTTCTCCGGGTGAGATTGAAGGAGCAGGTTCGCAGGGGATATAGCTGCCGGATGATATCCAGCAAGGTATTCATCATCTTCACCGAAGCATAGGGTCCGAAATATTCCGATCCGTCGTTGATGACATGCCGGGTGGGGAAAACACGAGGAAACGGTTCCTTTTTAATGCAAAGCCATGGGTACGTCTTGTCGTCCTTGAGCATCACATTGTACCGCGGTTGTAATTTTTTGATCAGATTGTTTTCCAGCAACAACGCGTCCAGCTCGGTCTCAGTGACAATGAACTGGATGTCGGCGATCTTCTTAACCAGTACCCGCAGCTTCCCGCTGTCATGTTCTTTGTTGAAATAGCTTGAAACCCGCTTTTTGAGATTTTTGGCCTTTCCGACATAAAGGATCTTACCGTTTTTATCATAATAACGATAAACGCCGGGGTTGCCCGGAAGACTTTTTACAATCGCAGCAACAGATGTAGGTGCTTCTTTCACAATCAGGTAAATTACAAATACAAAGATAGCTATTAAACGATGGTGGTTGCGGGCAAATCCTTTATAAAACCATCCCCACAAAATTTGTCAGGGTGACGAAATCCCCAACGGTCAGTTGCTCGGCCCGTTGGGTCAGTAAAGTGTGATCGGCTTCCATCGTTCCGGTCAACGGCTTTAGGGCATTCCTCAGGGTTTTTCTCCGTTGTCCGAACGCCGTCTTCACCACTTTCAGGAACAACGACTCATCGCAGCCCAGATCTTCCGTGGCATTGCGACGCAGTTTGATGACAGCCGATTTCACCTTGGGTGGCGGAAAAAACACCGTCTCGTTGACCGTAAAACAGTATTCGATATCGAACCATGCCTGCAGCAATACACTGAGGATGCCGTAGGTTTTGTTTCCGGATTGGGCTACGATCCGCTCAGCCACTTCCTTTTGGATCATGCCCACCACTTCCGGGATCAGATTCCGGTATTCGATCACACGGAAAAAGATCTGGCTGGAGATATTGTAGGGAAAGTTTCCGATCAGGGCAAACGGTGGTTTCAATATCTCCCGCAAATCCGTTTTCAGGAAATTCGCTTCTACGATCTGCAGCCGGTCATCACGAAAGTGTTGGTGAAGATATTCCACGGATTCCGAATCGATCTCTACCAGGGTAAGCGAGGAAATCGAAGGATTTTCCAGGAGAATTTCCGTCAGGACACCGGTACCCGGGCCCAGTTCACAAACCGAAGTATATTCAGGGCTCAGGCACTGGGTGATCTTTCGGGCGATATTTTTATCCGTCAAAAAATGCTGACCCAGATGTTTTTTTGGCCTGACCATGGAAATCATTTTGTTTCGGCGGTCCTAATCGATGTACTCGAAGCCCGTGTAGCTTTGCAGTGCTTTCGGAATGCGGATGCCGTTTTCGGTTTGATTGTTTTCGAGCAGGGCGGCCACCACGCGCGGCAGGGCCAGGGCGCTACCGTTCAGGGTGTGGGCGAGACTTGTTTTGCCGCCGTTGTCCTTAAAACGCAGCTTCATGCGGTTGCTTTGATAGCTCTCGAAATTGGAAACAGAACTGACTTCCAGCCAGCGCTTCTGGGCGGCGGAATAGACTTCAAAGTCAAAGGTGAGGGCCGAGGTAAAGCTGATATCGCCACCGCACAGTCTCAGGATCCGGAACGGAAGCTCCAATTTTCGCAACAGTCCGGCCACATGCGCTTTCATGTCCTCCAGTGTAGCGTAAGACTTATCCGGATGTTGGATCTGGACGATCTCCACTTTATCGAACTGATGCAGCCGGTTCAGGCCGCGGACGTCTTTTCCATAAGACCCGGCCTCGCGGCGGAAGCAGTTGGAATAGGCTACATTTTTGATGGGAAAATCTTCCTCTTTCAGCATGACATTCCGGTAAATATTGGTAATCGGAACCTCCGCCGTAGGGATCAGATACAGTTTGTCGATACCGACATAATACATCTGGCCTTCCTTGTCGGGAATCTGGCCCGTGCCGTAGCCCGAAGCTTCGTTGATCAGCAAGGGCGGCTGGTATTCCAGATAACCTGCCTGCAAGGCCTCATCCAGGAAAAAGTTGATCAACGCACGTTGCAGGCGGGCGCCTTTTCCACGGTAAAATGGAAACCCGGCACCGGTGACCTTACTGCCCAGGTTAAAATCGATGATCTGGTATTTTTCGGCCAGCTCCCAATGCGGAAGGGCATCATTTCCCAGCTCGGGAATCTCCCCCTCTGTGAAAACAATTTCATTGTCATTTTCTCCCTTTCCGGGAGCCACCGATTCATGCGGCAGGTTGGGGAGTTCAATAAGTGCGGCATCGAGATCCGCCACCACCCTGTCCAGGTCTTCACTCAGGGTTTTTGAACGTTCCTTCAGGACCACCGTTTCTTTTTTGGTCGCCTCGGCTTTTTCGCGTTCACCGGATTTAAAATACTGACCAATTTCCTTGGCCAGCTGGTTGGACTTTGCCAGCAGGTCGTCCAGTTCTTTCTGTTTGGCCCTGCGGTCCTGATCCAGGCCAATGATCTTTTCAACCAGCGGAGCGGCATCAAAATTCTTAACGGCAAGCCGTTCAATCACGTAGTCCTTATTTTCTCTGATTCTCTGAAGTTCAAGCATGAAAAATGATTTTGCGCAAAGATAGCAAAGATCAAAGTGGTTTTGAAACCCGTTGAATGAAAAACGGAAGCCAAATTTTTAAAATCGCCAGAAATTCTCAGCTAATGAAATGCAGCGCGGTTGTGGACAAAAAAAATCCGGCACAAGACTGTGCCGGACTTAATATATATGAGAAGTATCGTACTTATTTTTCTTCTGTTTCAGGAGCAATGACGCTGACGTACGAACGGTTGTTTCTTCTTTTTCTGAATTCTACCACGCCATCTACCAGGGCAAACAACGTATGGTCTTTTCCCATACCCACGTTGATGCCGGGATGATGAACCGTCCCTCTCTGTCGGATAATAATGTTACCGGCTTTCGCGGCTTGTCCGCCGTAAATTTTTACACCCAGTCGTTTACTTTATGTTTCGCGTCCGTTATGGGAGCTACCCATTCCTTTTTTGTGAGCCATTTTCTGTAATTTTTTGCGTTAAAAAGTAATTTTCTCAATGAGTACTTTGCTCAGATCCTGACGGTGACCCGTTTCTTTCTGATAGCCTTTTCTTCTTTTTTTCTTGAAGACTTTCACTTTGTCAGCCCGAACGTGATCCAAAACCTTTACGTCCACATTAGCCCCTTTCACAACCGGGGTTCCGACATTTACTTTGCCATCCTGGTCAATCAGTAAAACCTGGTCAAATTTTACACTTGCGCCTTCCTCTTCACTCAGTCTGTGAACAAAGATCTCCTGACCCTGTTCCACTTTAAACTGTTGTCCGGCTATATCAACTATTGCGTACATCCTGTTAATCTTTAAAATACTGTCAATTTTGGAGGTGCAAAAATACTAAAAAAATATTACTAACAAATTTATTATCCTTTATTTTTCCAAAAAATCCGCTTTGAAGCTAATTTAATACTGGCTAAAGATTTAGCGTTTACCAAAAAGACGCCTGTTAATATCACCAGGAACCAGAGGAAAAAGGCCGGCGAGAGTTTTTCCCCGGCCAGAACGCCCCACATGATCGCTACGGCAGGGATCAAATAAGTTACCGAAGAGGCAAAAAGCGGCGTGGTGATTTTTATTAGATGGTTGTATCCCATAAGAGACAACCCGGAACCCACCACGGCCAAAAGGGCGATATACCCAAAGCTCGTCCATGTTTCGGGATGGGTGGCCAGTTTATGAACCACCGGCGTAAAAAACAAGGTATAGGTCAGCGCGGGTAGGCCGATTACAAAGAATATCAAAATGGTAAGGTCCAGGGCATTGATCTCCTTAAAATAGTAATTGATAAAGTTCACATTGATCCCGTAAAGGATGGTGGCCAGCACGACCAGAGAAGCATAGAAAAAGTCCAGTTCGAGTTTTCCGTGGCTTGAAGACAGAATCAGGCCGACGGCTCCCAGAAGTCCGATAAAGACTCCGGTAACATTAAACCAGCGGGTTTTCTGACCAAAGAAAGCCAGTCCGAAAATCAGGGTAAACAAAGGGGCGAGGGAATCCAGGGTTCCTGCCAGGGCACTGTCGATCCGCGTCTCGGAAATTGCAAACAGCAAAGCAGGCAGAAGATTTCCGATGGTGCCTGAGATGGCAAACAACAAAAAATACTTTTTTTCCACTTTCCTGAGTCTTTGCACGGCCAGGGGCAGCAAAAACAAAAAAGCCATACTGATGCGCATCAGGCCCACTTCCTTTCCCGAGAAAGACTCAAGCCCTTTCTTCATTAAAATAAACGAGCTTCCCCATACCAGTGTCAGCCCGGCCAGGATTAACCAGGCCTGGGTATTCTGACTCATTATGTTATGGTTCTTGCGCATAAGGGCAGCAAAGATACTGGATTAAAGATTATGAATTCAGACCGCATGAGACATTTTCAACACAAAAAAAGCCCCGGAAAATACCGGGGCTTCAATTAACAATGAGCAAAAGTTGTTAATGTGTAATTATCTACAGGCCTTACCCCATGGAAATACCCAGTCCTTTTAGCGTCTTAACCAAAGCATTATTAGGAGTTACCAAATTGGGCTTGGCAATAGCATCTTTCAGCGGAACTGCCACAAATTTCGGATGCTGGTAGGAAACCATCTTACCGAAGTCTCCTGCCAGGGCCATTTCGAAAGCTTTCACGCCGAATTGTGCTGACAGCACACGGTCGTAAGCAATGGGTACGCCCCCTCTTTGCAGGTGTCCCAGCACGGTTTCGCGCATATCATGTTTAAAACCGGCTTCTTTAAGCTCATGGATCAGTCTGCGTGCTGCACCACCCAGCTTGAGGTTGGCATAGCCCACCTCGTCATTTTCCTGAACCGCCAGTTTTCCACCTTTCGGTCTGGCACCTTCGGAAATAACGACGACAGCAAAACCGCGGTCACGGACGAAGCGTTTTTCAAGGGCCTCTTTTACAACATTAATATTGTAAGGCATTTCGGGTATCAGACAAACGTCAGCGCCACCGGCAACAGCGGCATTCATGGCGATCCAGCCGGCTTCACGGCCCATGACTTCCAGTACAAAAACCCGGTTGTGGCTGGCAGCGGTAGTCACCAGCTTGTCGACGGCTTCGGTGGCAATCTGGTTGGCTGTCTGGAATCCGAAGGTGGAATCGGTGGAAGAAAGGTCGTTGTCGATGGTCTTGGGAACACCGATAATGTTGAGTCCTTTTCGGTAAAGCAGTTCGGAAATCTGCTGGGAACCGTCGCCGCCGATGCTGATGACCGCATCAATCTGCATCACCTGCAGCTTGCGGATCATTTCATCCGAACGGTCCACATAAGACCAGTTTCCATCCTTATCCTTAATGGGCCAGGCAAACGGGCCGCCTTTATTCGTAGTTTCAATGATGGTACCTCCCTGAAAATGGATTCCCTTCACTTTGTTAATGTCTAATCGAACTACTTCGGTAGGCTCCCAGAGAACACCGTTAAAAGCCTGGATACTTCCCAGCACTTCCCAATCAGGTTCCTGGGAAGCTCTGTGAACCACCGCACGAATCACTGCATTCAATCCCGGACAATCACCACCTCCAGTAGCTATCAATAAACGTTTCATGAAATTAATTTTAAATTCAGTTTTCCTTAAATGTATTGTGTTGCTTCGGACCGGGGAAACACCCCTGCTCCTGTCATCCAAACGCCTCAAAAAAAAACAAATCCTCACACAACACGACAGGTTGGCAAAGCTACACAAAAACAAAATCACCCGCACAAGCCCCCGTCACCGATCTGGCTAAAACCACCTGTTATTCGGAAAAATCATAGCAAACACTCTTTTCAATCGTTTGTGAAAACAGTATTTATTGCTGGGGTTTCAGCACTCCCAAAACGTAATGATCCACCGTAAGATATTTTTTGGATGCTTTTTTCAGTGCTGAAATCGAAAGGCCGTTAACGGCAGCATCGTACTGGCTTTGCGTTCTGATGGGGATCCCTTCGAATTCGGCGTCGACGATCTGGTTCATCCAGAAGGAATTTTCCCTGACATCGCTCTGCCTGGTCCGGATAAAGGTCTCCTTCACTTTTTTCAATGTCAGCGCATCCGGGCCCTGATTGCGGAATTTCTCAAAAACATCAAAAACCGATTTCACCAGATGGTCCACATTTTTGGGAGCGCAACCGAAGCCCAGGGTCAGTGAATATTTCTGCTCGGGATACAATTCGGTGGAAGGCGTAATGTAAATTCCATACGTACCACTTTCCTGTTCCCGCACCACTTCACGCAGCTCGATATCCAGTGCCTGGGTCAGGGCATCCAATACCAGATTGTTTTCAAAATCATATTTATATTTTCCCTTCATCATCAGCATAACCATGCTCTGGGGCTCAGAGCCCTTGGCAACATCGACTTTTGTTTTTCCTTCCGGGAATCCGGTACTGACGTCCTTCCATTTCAGCGGCGCCGTGTTAACCGGCAGACTGGCCAGGTATTTTTCCACCAGCGGCTTCAGCCGGGCGGTATCAATATTTCCTACCAGGAAGAACCTAAAACCGGCAGGATTCTGGAACTGCTGCTTGTAATAATGATAGACCTGGGATTGCCAGATGCTGTTTAGCTGGGCAACCGTTGGGATGATGATCACCCGGGGCGAATGCATGGTGGCAGCCCGGTAAACGGAATCATAAAACACCATCCTGGGGCTGTCGCCCAAATGGCTCACCTGGGTTTTCTGATCTTCGATGACTTTCTGGAATATGGACCGGTCTTTCCGGGGCTGGGTGAAATATAAATATTGCAGTTTGAACATGGTTTCCAGATCCTTGGGGCTGGCACTGCCGGTGAAACCCTGGGTTAAACTGCTGAGATACGGGCTCAGGCTAAGGACCTTGCCGCTGAGTTTTTTGTCCAGTTCGACGTTGCTGAAGGACCCCAAACCACTTTCGTCGATTACCTGGCTCATTACCTGCGAAAGGATGACCTGATCATCCGGCAGCAGCGAACTGCCCCCCAGGCTGTAAGCTTTGTACAGGATCTGGTCGTTTTTGAAATCCGTCTTTTTCAGGAATACTTCCAATCCGTTACTCAACACCCATTTCTGATACAGGCCCCCCACATTCTGCATACTGACGATTTTCCCGGGCGTGATCTTGTGATCGATCAAGGGTGCTTTATTGACTTTGTCAACATAAGGTTTTAGGGCTGTATTTTTTGCGCTGTCAATAACAGCCAGCACCTGTTCCCGGGTAGGGATCACAATGCCTGATTTTTGCGGTTGCAACGCCAGGACCACCATATTGGAATCGGTCACCCACACATGCGACAGGGTATCTTCTTCCTTTAGGGTAATCGTGGGCAGGAATTTTTTTGCCAGTTGGTATTCTTTATCGATACCCGGAATGGGCTCGTGCGTCAGGAAATTATTGATGTAT
>JBJKPL010000054.1:0-28139 GCA_046706345.1 Candidatus Sulfidibacterium sp. | reverse complement strand
TTATATGCTGTTTATTGCATTTAAATCTTCAAATGCCACCTGTAAGCGGGCAATCATCGATTCTTCACCTTTTCTTACCCAAACGCGTGGATCATAGAATTTTTTATTGGGTTTGTCTTCCCCTTCCGGGTTGCCAATCTGTCCCTGCAGGTAATCGTGGTTAGCTGCTTCGAAAGCGCGGACGCCATCCCAGTAAGCCCACTGGGTATCGGTATCGATGTTCATTTTCACGACGCCGTAAGTAACCGCTTCGGCAATTTTTTCAGGCTCTGAACCCGATCCGCCGTGGAACACAAAATTGACGGGATTGGGTTGGGTATTGTGTTTTTTCTGGATGAATTCCTGGGAGTTGTGCAGGATGATGGGTTCCAGTTTGACGTTACCCGGTTTGTAAACGCCGTGGACATTACCAAAAGCAGCGGCAATGGTAAAACGGGGGCTCACGGAAAGCAATTCTTCATAGGCCCGGTTCACTTCCTCGGGTTGGGTGTACAGGCTAGAATTTTCCACATCGGAATTATCCACACCGTCTTCTTCCCCTCCGGTGATCCCCAGTTCGATTTCCAGGGTCATACCCATCTTTTTCATGCGTTCCAGGATCCGTTTGGAAGTTGCCAGGTTCTCGTCCAGCGGTTCGGCGGAGTAGTCGAGCATGTGGGAGCTGAACAGCGGTTTGCCGTTCTTTTCGTAATATTTTTCACCGGCATCCAGCAAGCCTTCGACCCAGGGCAGCAGTTTTTTTGCACAGTGGTCGGTGTGCAGGATCACGGGAATCCCGTAGTATTCTGCCATGGCATGGACATGAAGTGCTGCAGCAACGGATCCTGCAATGGCCGCCTGTTGTCCGTCGTTGGAGACCCCTTTCCCGGCATAAAATGCCCCGCCGCCATTGGAAAGCTGAATGATGATGGGAGAGTTGATCTCTCTGGCTGCTTCGAGGGCAGCATTGATCGAATCGGAGCTCACCACGTTCACTGCCGGAATGGCAAATTTCTCCTCCTTGGCAACTTTAAAGATATATTGCACCTCATCGCCGGTCACTACGCCCGGTTTAATCTTGTCTGAAATTTTTATTGACATAATTTCTTTGTTTAAAATGGATTCTTTGCAAACAAAATTACACAAAAAAGCAGGGAGAATTTAAGTCGTAACGCCCGAAAACCGACGGTTTGGCATCCATGTTAGCGGCCTGCCGATGTTTGGGCTTTCGCAAACGATTGAAACCTATTCGATCGTTTCATATTTTTTGGTCTTTTTAAAGACCCTTCTGACCCAGACCGGCAAAATGATGACGCCCATGAACAAATAGGGGTAATAGGAGATCAGCCGCCAGAAGATCGCCAGCGTGGTGTTCCAGGAAGCGTTGGGGATGAAATCGCGAAGGAAATCCACAAAAACATATTCAGCAATGCCACTGCCCCCCGGCGTCGGGCTGATGAGCAAAATGATCCACATGGTCAGCTGCCGTCCGTAAATGAGAAACTGATCGTAAAAATTGTGAGACTGAACAAAAAAAGCCATCAACAGGAAATTGACGACCCAGTATCGTCCGGTCCATGAAAAAATGGTGGCCCCCATACTTTTGATCCAGTAACCTGCCGGTTTCTTCCGGATGATCCTGGAGGTACGTATCAGCTGGTTGGCGGATTTTCGGGTCTGCAGCCGCCATCTCCGCAGCACGGGAAACAGAAAAACCCAGGAAACAAAGGTTTTGAAAACGTGCGGGTTGACAAACAAGGCATACGCCAACAGGAGGGTATAAAGAAAGATGATGGCATATCCGGCGAAAAAGCCGTAGATAAGATCTACAAACTGGTTGGCTTCGGGAGGGAAAATACGGTTGCCGTAGAAAAGATAGACCATCGGAACGGAAAGAATGAAAAACACCTCATCCAGAAAAATGGCGGTCAGAACGACGGCCGTACTTCGGCCCACACTCAACCCTTCCTTATGCAGGAAAAAGATGGCCGGGGCGGTACCTCCCACCACCGAAGGCGATACGGCCGAGCTGAATTCCCAAAGGATAATGATGCTAAACGCCTTTTTCCAGTTCAGCTTTTGATCCGTTAAAACAATGATCCGGTACATGTAAGCTATGTCGCGGATCAGCATCATCACCACGGCAATGGCAATAAAAAGCAGGGTATGCCAGGTGAAACGCACAAAATCAAAAGCCTCCTTGTCGAAATTACGGAACAGCAGCCACGCGCTAACCCCCACCCCGATCAGGATGGGCAGAATGATTTTTGAAGGCTTCAGGCTGTCGATAATCTTATCCAAAATCGCAATTTAAATTCAATAAAACACAGGTCCCGTTTTCCGCACGATGCAACTTTTGACAGGCTGCAATCAGATCGCTTTTAGTTATATACAAAAATAAGGAAAGTTCGATCACATAGGAAAAATATATAAATACTGCCTTTTTGGCATGTTTTATGATGGATCCATGCCATTTTGTCGTTTTTCTTTATTTATCCTGGCGAAAATTGCGGGTGGTATAAGATTTGAAAAGCTTAAGAGAAAAGACAAACTAAAAATTAAATAATAGGAGGTAACACCATGAACTTAGTAAGATTTAATCACTATCCGGCCTTCAACGACCTGATGGACAATTTCGAAAAGAACTTTTTTGGAAAAATGACCGAAGCTGCCGGTGATGTTCCGGCTGTCAACATCAAAGACGAAAAAGACAAATACGTCATTGAATTCGCCGCTCCGGGCATGAAGAAAAACGATTTTAAGATCGACCTGGACAACTTTGTGCTGACCGTTTCTTCAGAGAGAAAAAGCGAAAAAGAAGAAAAAGAGAGCAATTACACCCGCCGGGAGTTTGAATACTCCAGCTTCAGCCGGTCGTTCACCCTGCCCCGGACGGTAAACCTGGATAAGATCAAAGCAGACTATGCCGATGGGATCCTGGCCATCGCTGTTCCCAAAAAGGAAGAAGAGATGAAGCTAACCCGTCAGATTGAAATTTCTTAAGAAGAAAGGAAGCATCCGTTAAAAGCCCGGCCCGGTTGGCCGGGCTTTTTTATCATTTCCCATCCCACCCAACAAAAAAGCCATCCCGGAATCCGGGATGGCTTTAAAATTTTAGATCTTCAGATTAATGTTGTACCTGTTTTTTGGTAGAATAATTAATCTTCAACGCATTGGATTTACGCAACTCCTGTTTCACATCGGTTACGATACCCATTTTGGTGTTCTTATCAACTTTCAAAGAGAAGGTCAGCAGGTTACGGTCTGCTTCATTCCGGGCCTGCCGTTCTTTGGCGACAAACTCAGGAATGGAGCGCACGGAAGCAAAAGCATCATTCAGCTGAATACGTGATTTTGTTCCCAGTGCCTTATTGGTAGGTTCACCAATATAAATGTAACTCACCAGCGACTTCTTTTCCAGTTTTTGAACCTGGGTTGCGGAAGGGAGCTGAACTCTGACCAGCGGGGTGCTCGTCCGCATGGTTACGGAAACCATGAAGAAGAACAACAGGATGAAAATAATATCCGGCAGAGAGGCCGTGTTAATACCCGGCGTTGCCTTTGTCTTGGATGTTTTAAATTTTGACATAATTAATCTCCTCCTCCTACGTTTTCAGGTTCGGCTTCGGAAATACGAACGGGGACCAGTTTATCGATGATGTCGATTTTCTTTTTGTCCACCAGTTCATCATATTTCACGCCATAATACTGAAGAGACTTCTGATCTTTCATTTCATTGAAAGCCTTCGCCAACTGATCCTGTACCTTGATGTACATATTATAGGAAGTTCCGCGGTCGTTTTTCAAAGAGACGATCCCTTTGGTCATGATCACTTTTTTCCCTAATTCAGGAATAAAAACTTCTTTGGTTTCAGGATACTTATCACTGTTCCCGGCGTGGATCGCCATAAAATCTTCCACCTGAGTGGCCAGGCTGTTAATATCACCGGGTTTTCCGTTTACAAGCAATAAATCGTGGCTATTGATCAGAATCTTCATCACATTTCGGTCTTTTACATCCACCTTGGCATTTTTATTTTTGACAGGTGGCGGTAAAACTCGGGTAATCCCGGTGTCCACGTTCATCGTTGTTGTGACAAGGAAAAATATCAACAACAAGAAAGCGATGTCAGCCATGGACCCGGCATTAATTTCCGGTGCTGCTCTTTTAGCCATAATTATTTAACGATTTTAAGTATTGCAGAATACAGAATTGCCACGGCGGCCAGTCCCAGGGTAATGTACACAGCGTACAAACCGGCACCGACCAGGCGTGAGGTTTCAGCCGTCACCTTATAGGTTTCTAACTGAAGCGGAGTATAAGTATTGGATGCCAGCGCATAGGAAATGACCAAAACAATAGCCAACGCCACGACACTGACCAACATCTTACCAAGATTCTGCGGGTTCTTAATGGCCGTATAAACAGGAGTTACGATCAACACGATCAAGGCGACGTAAACGAAGATGTCCGCTAAATAAATCAGTTTACTTGCGCCATTTCCATCTTTGGGACCCAACACCGACGTGTAAAATAATATTCCTGCCAATGCCGAAATAAACAGCAGCGTATACAGAATCCATCTGGTTATGTTTGCTACGTTATCTTTCATAATAAATTATTTTTTGTAGTGTTGTGCAACCAAATCAACGAAAGCGATGGAAGTATCTTCCATGTCACTTACCAGGGTATCGATTTTGGAAATAATGTAGTTGTAGAAAATCTGCAGGATCACAGCGACGATCAGACCAAACACGGTGGTAAGCAAAGCCACTTTAATACCGCCTGCCACAACTGCAGGGCTGATATCTCCGGCAATAGCAATAGCGTTAAAGGCCTGGATCATCCCGATAACCGTACCCATAAATCCCAACATAGGAGCCAGGGCGATAAACAGGGAAATCCAGCTCACTCCGTTTTCGAGTCGTCCGGTGACCACACTACCATATGCGATGATGGATTTTTCGACATCTTCCAGCCCGTTATCATACCGGTTCAGCCCCTCGGCAAAAATGGCCGCCACAGGACCACGGGTATTGCGGCAAACGTCTTTGGCTTTGGCCAGATCCCCACCATTGAGTGCATCTTCCACTTCGCGCAACAATTTCTTGGAGTTGATGGATGCCATGCTCAAATAAATAACACGTTCGATGGCGATAGCCAATCCAAAGATCAGGGTCAGCAAAATAGTGGCCATAAATCCCGGGCCCCCATCAATAAACTCTTTCTTTAAAACCTGGTGGAAGGATTTGGGTTGTGCAGCCTCTGCAGGAGCAGTTGAAACAGCAGCAGTGGTATCGGCAGCAGTTGAATCTTTAGCAACTTGACTTGAATCGTTAGTCACGACAGCTTTTTTTGCCGCTGCATCTTGGGCATATACAACATTGGAAAACCCTAAGCTTAACATTGCAGCAATTGAAATAAATGCAATTAATTTTTTCATGATGATTAAAAATTGATTAAGACGATTTTACATTTTCTGATTGGTTACAAAAATATTAATTAATTTAATTGACAAACGGTTTTGCATTTATTTTCACTTTCGCCCGTGCTGGGGCAAAAGGAAAAATCGACTTCGTTTATCTGCGGAGAGAGCGGGATTCGAACCCGCGGTACGCTTTTGGCGCACACCCGCTTTCCAGGCGAGCCTCTTCAGCCACTCGAGCACCTCTCCTAATTTCAGGACGCCAAAAGTATAAAAATATTCTTACACTGTACTAATTTCACCCCTTAATGAGATATTCATTTGTTCGATAATTTTTTCCCGCGACAGGTTCCGGCCCAGTAAGTGCATGATTTTCGTTAGGATGGCTTCCGTGGTGCTGTCGTAGCCACTGATAACCCCGAGGCTCTTTAACAGCAAGGAGGTGTCGTACTGGCCCATGGTGACCGCCCCGGCCATGCACTGGGTCACGTTGACCACCAGCGTGCCGGCGTCGATACATTGTTTGATTTCCTCGATAAACCAATCCGCCGTGGGGGCATTGCCGCTGCCATAAGTCTCGATCACCACGGCTTTCTGGTTGGGAACCGTCAGCATGGCATGGACAAATTCGCGGGTGATCCCCGGAAAAATTTTGAGCAGGCCCACATGGACATCCAGGTTTTTATGGACTTTCAGCTTTTTATGGTTGGGTTTGAAAATATCGTGTTTGTAAAATCGCAGGTAAATGCCGGCTTCCGCCAGCAGCGGATAATTGGGGGAAATAAAAGCGTTAAAGTTTTCCGTATTGTATTTCACCGTGCGGTTGGCACGCATCAGGCGGTTTTCAAAATAGATACACACTTCGGGAACCATCGCCGAGGAGCCTTCGCGGCGGGCAGCCAGCTCGATGGCGGTGATGAAATTCTCGCGGCCGTCGGTGCGCAACACGCGCAACGGAAGCTGCGATCCTGTAAAGATCACCGGCTTGTTGAGGTTTTCGAGCATAAAACTCAGCGCCGATGCCGTATACGACATGGTGTCGGTACCATGGAGGACCACAAAGCCGTCATAATCGTCATAATTCTTTTCGATCACCGTAGCCAGTTCTACCCAGTATTCGGGACGCGTGTTGCTGGAGTCGATGAGCGGGTCGAAGCTGTAAAACTCCAGCTGGTGATCAAACCTTTTGAGCTCGGGGATCTGATCATAGATCCCGGCAAAGTCAAAAGGCGTCAGGCTGCCGGTTTTGGGATCCTGAATCATCCCGATCGTCCCGCCGGTGTAGATGATCAGGATTTTGATTTCTTCTTCCATGGTTTCCTTCAATATTAGGTAAAAAACAGATTTTCTGCCGTTTGCGTCGTCACCTCAGCCACTTCTTCCAGTGTGATGCCCCTGACTTCCGCCAGTTTTTCAGCCACGTACCGGATGTAACTGCTTTCGTTTCTTTTTCCCCGGAAGGGGACGGGTGCCAGGTAAGGGGCATCGGTTTCCAACACCAGCGCCTCCAGCGGAAGTTCCCTGACCACCGAATCCAAGTTCGAATTTTTAAAGGTCAGCACCCCGCCGATCCCCATCTTAAAACCGGCATCCAGGATCTTCCCGGCTTCCTCCAATGTTCCGGTAAAGCAATGGAAGACACCCTTCAGATCATCGGTAAGTTCTTCTTTAACAATTTGATATGTAATATCGAATGCTTCGCGGGTGTGAATGGAGACCGGCAGGCGATATTGCTTTGCCAGGCGCAACTGGCGGCGGAAGGCATCTTCCTGCTGGCTCCGGAAGCTTTGGTCCCAGTAAAGATCCATGCCGATCTCTCCCACACCGGCATAGTGGTTGCGGGACAGTTCCTCCGACACCCGCTCCAGTTCTTTTTCGTACTGATCGTTGACCGACGTCGGATGCAATCCCATCATTGGAAAACAATGCCGGGGAAAGACCTTCACCAGCGACCACATGGCTTCCACCGAAGTGCTGTCGATGTTGGGCAGCAACATACGTTCCACTTGATTTTTCAGGGCTTTATGGATCACCGTTCCGCGGTCGGGATCAAATTCCTCCGTATATAAATGCGTGTGCGTGTCTACCAGTTTCATAGTGCAAAAATAGGAAAAAGAAGACGGGAAAATCCAGCCGTTCAAAAGGGAAACGGAAGGTAGATCCACTCATTCCTCCAACGGTTTCTCCTCCTGCATCTCTTTCAGCACCTTGTTTACTTCTTCCTCCGTCTTGTACAGCACGGATTTGCAGATCCGGATCAGCCGGGAGGCTTCCCCGACTTTTTCCGCCAGTTCATCGACCGGGATTTCATCGCTTTCAAGCTCCGCCACGATGGCTTCAAGCTTCTCCATGGCTTCTTTGTAACTGATCTTATTCATTTTCATGTGATTTGTTTACTTTTTCAACGGTGACTTCGATGCTGCCGCGATGCAGCGTCGTATGCAGGTTGTCGCCCGGATGGAGCCCGAAAGCGTCCGAAACGGGTTTGCCATTCAGATAGGTGATGCTGTAACCCCTTTTCAGGACATTTTCAGGTTTGAGCAATTCCAGTTTGCCTTCCAGGGCCTTGAGTTTGCCTGCGGAACGGATCAGTTGCTGCCGGGTTTGAATGCCCACCAACCGGGCACTGTTGCGGAGCAGAGCCTGCTGATCCCGGAGCATTTGCCCGGGCCTGAGATGCAATCCGGCACCCAGCGTTTTCAATCGGGTTCCGGCTCCCTGCAGGGAAAAGGAAACATTCCGTTCCAGATTTTTCCCGATCTGCTGCAGTGTGACCGTTTCGCGACCCAGCAGATTTTTGGTATGAACCTCAAAGAATCGCAGCAAATGCCCAAACTTAATTTTTTCTTCTTCAAACACCTCCTCCGCCACCCGATGGATCTTATCGACGGCGGTCTCCAGCCGAACAGAAAAGTTATGAAACTGCTGGATCAGGAAGTGGGCCGCCTCGGTGGGGGTGATCTTGTTGGCAAATGCCACCATCTGCACCACCGTTTCGTTGGTGGAATGGCCGATACCGGCGATCACCGGCAACGGGAAAACGGCCACCGCTTTCGAGAGCGAATAGCTGTCATAGGCGTTCAGCCCCACATCGCCGCCGCCGCCACGGATGATGGCCACCACATCGAATTCCTGCTGACGTGTTTCAATCTCCCGCAGCTGCTGCGCGATGGAACGCACAGCGCCGTCGCCCTGCAGCAAGGCGGGGAAAAGATGAATGGAGAATTGATACCCCCAGCTGTTACCGCGGATCACATTCACGAAATCGCTGAAACCTTTGCTGGTTTCCACCGAGATCACGGCCAGCCGTTTGGGCAACCACGGGAAAGGACGCCTTTTGTTTTCGTCGAAGACGCCTTCTTTTTTCAGCTTTTCGATGGTGGCCAGTTTCTCACGTGCCATTTCACCCAGGGTAAAACTCGGCTCAACATCGACGATGTTCAGCGCCATGCCGTATTTTTCGTGGTATCCCACCCGGGCCAGAAACAATATCTTCAGCCCGTCTTTCAACGGCTCACCGGTGACGGCCCGGAATTTCTGATTGATCTGGATAAACTGTCCCGACCAGATGTTGGCCCGGATCTGGGCCTCCACCACGCCCTTATTCTTCTCCACCAGATCCGGATAGCAATGGCCGCTTTTGGGATAATAGTTCAGCTTGGCAATCTCGGCTTTGATCCACAAAAAGGAAGGAAATGCCGCGGCCACCGCATTGCGGATTCCCACCGAGACCTCCAGCAGGCTATAAATTTTCCGGTTTTCTGATGATTCCTGTGTCATGGCTCAGACAAAAATAAGGCGATCATACCTTATTATTAATAGGTGCAATATTTTTTTATCGGAACGGAATGGTTCGGGAAATCAATCGGCCATCCATTCGAAGAGCTGGTAATGCTCTCCGTTCATTCCCAGCCGCTTATAGACTTCGATGGCCCGCAGGTTGGTTTTGTCCACATACAACCTCACACCGCCGACTTCGGGGTCCTGCTCGGCCCATTCCCTGACCTTCAGGTACATTTGCCGGAAGATCCCCAGTTTCCGGAATTCGGGAAGGACATAAACGGACTGGATCCACAACACCCATTTGCAGCGCCAGTCGCTCCACTCAAAAGTCACCAGCAGAGACGCCACCACATTGGTTTCGTCTACCGCGACAAAATATTTGCCCTTGGCGGGATCCTGCATCACAGCCTGAACTCCCTGTTTTACGGTTGCCTCATCCAGCTGGAAGTTTTCGGTTTCCAGCGCCATCTTCACTTGAAATCCGGCAATGACTTCATAATCTTCTTGGTTGGCAGGTCGAATTTGTATCATGTTTTTTGATATTTTTGTGCGCTCGTTCTATATGTGTTGTTCTTGTCATAAAGGCGCTTGACATGAAACACATTGAGATGAACAAATATAAAACAATCTCCGGTACCGATGAGCGAACAAATAAAGCATGAATGCGGAATTGCCCTGGTTAGGCTGTTAAAACCTCTCGAATATTATCTGGCAAAATACGGCACCTCCATCTACGGTCTGCAGAAGCTGCACCTGATGATGCAAAAACAACACAACCGCGGTCAGGACGGCGCCGGGATCGCCTGCATCAAATTCGATCTGCCACCCGGGGAAAAGTACATCAACCGCATCCGCTCCAACTCCTCTACTCCCATCCAGTCGATCTTCAACAAAGTGTACGATCATTTTCAGGAAGTACAGTCCAAACATCCCAAACGGATCAACGATGTGGGCTGGATGAAAAGCCGCATGGATTTTACCGGCGAATTGTTCCTGGGCCATTTGCGTTACGGCACTTATGGCGGCAACGGAGTGAAAAATCTCCATCCCCTGAAAAGGGCCAACAACTGGAAGACGAAAAACCTCCTGCTGGCCGGGAACTTCAACATGACCAACAACGACGAGCTTTTCGAAACGCTGGTCGAGCTGGGACAGTATCCTCAGGAGACTTCCGACACCATCACGGTCCTGGAAAAAGTGGGGCACTTCCTGGACGAAGAAAATGAACGGCTTTATTTTGAGCTGAAAGATCAGGGTGTTTCCAAAAAGGAGGCCACAGATTATCTCATAGAAAAACTCGACATCCTTCCCATTTTAAAAGAATCGGCCAAGCGCTGGGATGGCGGTTATGTCATCGCAGGACTGCTGGGCCATGGCGATGCCTTTGTCATGCGGGATCCTGCCGGCATCCGACCGGCATTTTATTATGCGGATGATGAAATTGTGGTAGCCGCTTCGGAAAGACCGGTGATCCAGACCACGCTGAATGTCCCGATCTCTTCCGTCAAAGAGCTGGAACCCGGTCATGCGCTGGTGGTAAAAAAGAACGGGACCATCCTGAATGAAGCCTTTATCAGCCCGCTGGCAAAGAAATCGTGCTCTTTCGAGCGGATCTATTTCTCCCGCGGTACCGACCGCGATATTTACCTGGAAAGGAAAAAACTGGGGCATCTGTTGGGTAAAACCGTGATGGAAGCCATCGACTACGATCTGAAAAACACCGTATTTTCTTTTATTCCCAACACGGCCTCGGTGGCCTTCCACGGACTGGAGGAATATCTGAATGAATATACCGCCGAGCGCATTCGTGAAAAGGTGCTCAAAGAACAGGGAAAACTGACCGAAGACCGCTTGAAGGTGATCTTTTCCGAAAAACCGCGTATCGAGACCATTGCCGTGAAAGATGCCAAACTCCGGACTTTCATCACCTCCGACACGCACCGCAACGACATGGTTACCCACATTTATGATGTCACCTATGGCATTGTACGCAATCATGTGGATACGCTGGTCATTCTCGACGACTCCATCGTACGCGGAACGACACTGAAACAGAGCATCATCCGGATCCTGGACCGGTTGCATCCCAAAAAGATCATCATCGTGTCTTCCGCGCCCCAGATCCGTTATCCCGACTGCTATGGCATCGACATGGCCAAACTGGGCGACTTTGTCGCGTTCCGCGCTGCCATCGCCTTGCTGAAAGACACGCACCAGGAACACGTCATCAACGAAGTGTATGCCCGGGCCAAAGCGCAGCAGGACCTGCCCAAGGAAGAGATCGTGAACCATGTAAAGGACATTTACAAACCTTTTACCCAGGAGCAGATCTCCTCCAAGGTCGCGGAACTCGTTACCGCCAAGGATATCGAAGCCGAAGTTTCCGTTATCTTCCAGAGCATCGAAAATCTGCACCTCGCCATTCCGAACCACACGGGCGACTGGTATTTTACCGGCGATTATCCCACTCCGGGCGGAAACAAGGTGGTCAACCAGGCGTTCATCAACTATGTGGAAGGCCGGAATCAGCGGGCTTATTAAAAAAGTAAACGGGTGATGAGGTGATCACGTGACGCGGAGTCTGCTCAATCTCAAATAACTTAAACTTTTTAGCTTCTGAGCTTTTGAACCTCTGAGCCTTTGAGCTTCTGCGCTTTTCAACCTTTTCCTGCCGGATCATAGCCTGTTTTAAATACCTTTGTCCTCAAATTCAGAATCATGGTAAAAATTTGTGTGTTTTGCGGCTCCAGCATGGGCTTTGACGGAAAATACCGCCAGGCGGCCAAGGAGGTGGCGGATTATTTCGTGGCAAACAACATCAGTCTCGTCTATGGCGGGGCCAGCGTGGGCCTGATGAAGGTCCTGGCCGACACGTTGCTGGAAAACCAGAAAGAAGTCATTGGCGTGATGCCGCAGTTGCTGATCGACAAAGAAGTGGCACATCATCATATTTCGCAAATGATCGTCGTGAACAGCATGTCGGAGAGAAAGCAAAAAATGGTGGAACTTTCCGACGGGTTCATTGCCCTTCCCGGCGGTTTCGGAACCCTGGACGAACTCTCGGAAGTCATGACCATGAACCAGTTACGCATCAACGATAAGCCGCTGGGCATTCTGAATGTGGACGGTTATTTCGATAAGTTGCTGGAGTTTTTCGATCATTCGGTACAATGTGGTTTTGTGCGACCTGAATACCGCAAGAACCTGATCATTTCCGACCGTATCGAGACCCTCATCACAGAAATGAAAAAATACGAACCCCTTTCGATGGGGAAATGGGTGAAAGACATCAGAGTGGAAAGCGGCCACTGATTTATTCGCCCCAGCTTTCGCGATCCAGGCTCCGGTAATGGATGGCTTCCGCCAGATGTTCGGGTTTGATTTCCGGACTTTCGTCCAGATCGGCGATGGTTCTTGAAACCTTCAGGATACGGTCGTAGGCCCTGGCCGACAAGCTGAGCTTTTCCATGGCAGTTTTCAGCAACTGCCTTCCCGTATCATCCAACTGACAAAAATGATCCAGATCCTTGCGGGACATCTGCGCATTGTTGTGTACGGCATTGCTTTTCTGAAATCGCTCCGACTGGACTGCCCGGGCCCGGATCACTCTTTTCCGGATGGCAGCGCTGTTTTCCGACTGCGGGGCTTCCGCCAGATCTTTAAACGGCACGGGAACTACTTCCACATGGATATCAATTCGGTCGAACAACGGACCGGAGATGCGGTTCAGGTATTTTTTAACGGCCCCAGGCGCACAGACGCACGCCTTCTCGGGATGGTTATAATAGCCGCAGGGGCAGGGATTCATGGCGGCCACCAGCATAAAGCTGGCGGGAAACTCCACCGTCACGCGGGCCCGCGAAATGGTGACCACGCGATCTTCCATGGGCTGCCGCATGACTTCCAGCACCGTTCTTTTGAATTCGGGCAATTCGTCCAGGAACAGCACGCCGTTCTGCGCCAGGGAGATTTCCCCCGGCTGGGGAAAGGTACCGCCGCCCACCAGACCCGCATCGCTAATGGTATGGTGGGGCGACCGGAAAGGCCGTGTGGTGATGAGCGACGTCTCGCCGCCCAGGGCGCCGGCAACGGAATGGATTTTTGTGGTTTCGATCGCCTCGGGAAGACTCAGCGGGGGCAAAATGGAGGAAAGGCGCTTGGCGAGCATCGTCTTTCCGGAACCCGGCGGGCCGATCATGATCACATTATGACCACCGGCAGCGGCGATTTCCAGGGCTCTTTTGATGTTTTCCTGCCCCTTGACTTCCGAAAAATCAAAGTCAAAATGGTTCAGTTTTTCCAGAAAGGCATCCTTCGGATCGACATGAAATTCCTCCAGATTTCCCGAACCATTGATGAAATCGCAGACTTCCAGGATGTGCCTGGCGCCGTAAACCACAATGCCCTCCACGATGGCGGCTTCGCCGGCATTCTCGTAGGGAACGATGACACCTTTAAAACCATTGGCCCGTGCCGCCAGGGCAATGGGCAAAGCGCCTTTTACGGGTTTGATGCCGCCATCCAGCGACAGCTCTCCCATGATAACATACTCATCCAGGTGTTCCTGCGACATTTGGTCCGAGGCAGCCAGAATTCCAAGGGCAATGGGCAGATCATAAGCCGAACCTTCTTTCCGGATATCGGCGGGCGCCATATTCACAATCACGTTGCGACCGGGAAATTTCTTTTTGATGTTAAATAAAGCAGCGTGGATCCGTTCCTTGCTTTCTTTCACGGCATTATCGGGTAACCCGACCAGGAAAACTTTCGATCCTTTTCCCACATTCACCTCCACGGTGATGATGATGGCATCAATACCAAAAATTGCGCTGCCGTAGGTTTTCACAAGCATGGGAGTACATTTAGCCGGTTGAGTACCAACAAATGTAATCAATTTTTTATTGAAAGTCCAGCTTGATCGGCTTTTAGCCTAAGGTTTATAGCCCGATTTCTGCAGGATCTCCTGGGGATCCTGCATGTGCATCAGCTGCAGCAACGTGGTTCCGGGATAACGTGACATGTACTTCCGGACGATCTGCCAGCCAAACCAGGAGCCCATCGCCGCCGGCGAATCATGGGAAAAACCATCGGTAAAAGGTCCCGGCTGCGTCAGCTTGTTGATGGTCATGTAATCGGTGGAATACAACAGGTTGTCTCTGACCATGGCGGCCCAGACGTCTTTTTTATGCGTATCCATCCATTGTATCTCGGCACCGGTGTATCCGATCTTCACCGAATCGGGCACCATGGGCATCATGGCATCGAGAAAATAAAGACGCTTGCCGGCGGTGATCATTTTGGCCAGCACATCCCCCGGCGGAATGGTGGGATAGAAATAATGGTCGTAAAGGGCGTTCATCACATCGATGGGAATGAAAGCTTCCTGCATACACCTGCGGTGATATTCCGGGATGTTCAGTGCTTCGTAAGGGATGTAATGCTCGCCCAGGTAATCATCCAGCGCGATCACCAGCACGGAGTCCTTGCGGAGGATGGGATGTTCGTAATAAAGATCGGAGACATAGGTATACACCTGTGGCAGCGGATCCCGGGGAAAATAATATTTAAAATGAGCAAAGGCCGAAGAGAGTTGCTTTTCCAGATTATCCAGGTTGGGATAGATTTTCATGGTTTTCTGATAGACATGAAGGATCTCCGTATCGGTAACATAGCGGTACAATTGATTGACATTGGCGGTATCGTTCAGGTCGGCATCCAGAAAATAGGGAAACGAGGGCTGCAGCCGTTTCAATCCCTCCTGAAAATGCAGCGTATCGAGGCTGAACAGCGCCTGACCGTAACGGTGAATTTTTACCCTTACCTTCGGCAGTTTCGATTGGGGGACCATGGGCCCGTGGGCCCGGTGATTACAGGACGGCAGAAAAAAAATGAATGTCCCTGCCAGGACGATCACGATCAGAAACCTTTTCATCATTAAAACATTGCAAAAAAAATGTCAGTACCGGAGCACTGACATTTTTGGATCTTATTATTCAGTCAATTTATAAAATTTTCCAACCCAGGGTTACCATGAAGGCATTCGGCTTGGCAGAAGAAATCGACCCGTTGGTCAGGGTCACATTGCCATTGGTAAAATCGCTGATCCCTCCATAATATTTTACGTTAATCACAAAGGTCGCAATATCGAGTGCGGCGCCAAACTGATACTGATAGTTAGCATTTTTAAAATTATCAGCCGTCAAATAGTCACCGGTGGTCTGAGCCGCACCGGAAATACCCATGTCTTTGTTCACGACAAAATTGGCGGTAGCGCCACCAAAAACACTCAGCTTGACCACTTTAAAATTCAACAATCTGAATCCCAGACTGAGGGGGACCTGAATGGCTTTGAGGTTCACCGTTTGCTTCCGGGCGTTGTTAATGGTAAAGACATTTCCCTGGGTGAGATAATTTACTTCCGGTTGCAGGAACACTTTGTTGCCCACCTGCATAAAGACACCCAGCACAAAATTACTCTGGAAGTTCGATTTAATGTCATTTCCGTTTAACGTGAGACTGGATGCTGTATATCCAATCTGGGGACCAATGTGAAATTGTCCGTACATAACCGCCGACGTAAGGACAGCAGCTATCAGTAACGTGATCTTTTTCATAGTCTAAGTTTTTAATGTCCTGTGTTAATAACTCAAAAATAGGGAAAAAAGTATTGTGATGGCTTTTTTTTCAAAAAATTATTGTCCGCGATTCCTTACTTTTGCGGTTGAATTCAAATACTTGGCGTCTTGAAAATAGCATTGGCACAATTGAATTTCCACATAGGAAATTTCGACAGCAACAAGGGAAAGATCCTGGAGGCCATCCGGAAAGCGGAAGGTTTAAACGCCGACCTGGTGGTTTTTTCCGAATTGGCGATCACCGGTTATCCGCCGCGGGATTTTCTGGAGTTTGAGGATTTCGTGGGCAAAGCCCGAAAAGCCGTGGAGGAAATTGCCGCCGCCTGCACGCACATCGCTGCCATCGTGGGCATGCCCACACCCAATACCAGCAAAAAAGGGAAGCTGCTTTTCAATGCCGCCGCCTTCCTCGAAGACGGAAAGGTGAAAAAGATGATCCACAAGACCCTGCTCCCCAACTACGATATTTTCGACGAATACCGCTATTTCGAGCCCAACCGCGATTTTGAAGTCATTAAATTCAAAGGGAAAAAAATTGCCCTGACCATTTGCGAAGACATTTGGGATGTGGAACAAAACAGGCTCTACACCGTCAATCCGATGGAAGAACTCCTCGTTCATAACCCGGATATTATGATCAATATCGCCGCTTCACCATTTAATTACAATCAGGCCCGGATCCGGGAAGAAGTGCTGCGACGGAATACGGACAAGTATCACTTGGCTCTGTTTTACGTCAACCATGTAGGGGCGCAGACCGAACTGTTGTTCGACGGCGGCTCGGTGGTGATGGCCCCCGACGGCAAGGTGGTGGATGTCCTGAATTATTTTGAAGAGGATCTGCGGGTTTACGATCTGGAAGAAACGTGCCATCCGAAACAATTCGTCACACCGAAAACTCCGTCCAAAGCCGCCCTGATCCACGACGCCCTGGTGATGGGGATCCGGAATTATTTCACCAAACTGGGATTTTCCAAAGCCATTCTGGGCCTTTCGGGAGGAATTGACTCGGCTGTTACCGCCGTCCTTGCGGCAGAAGCCCTGGGAAACGATCATGTTTACAATGTGCTGCTGCCTTCGGAGTTCTCCAGCGATCATTCCATCAGTGATTCGCTGAAACTGGTGGAAAACCTGCAGATGCCGCACGACATCATTCCCATCGAAAGTTCCTTTGATACGTTGAACAAAACACTGGAACCTTGTTTTCAGGGAAAACCGTTTGACGTGACCGAGGAAAACCTGCAGGCCCGGATCCGCGGCGTCATCCTGATGGCGCTGTCCAATAAATTCGGATACATCCTGTTAAATACCAGCAACAAAAGCGAGGCGGCCGTAGGCTACGGGACGCTTTACGGCGACATGAACGGCGGATTGTCGGTGCTGGGCGATGTTTACAAGACCGAAGTCTATGAGCTGGCCCGTTACATCAACCGGAACGGAGAAGTGATCCCGGAAAATATTCTTTTGAAAGCGCCATCAGCCGAATTGAGGCCCGGGCAAAAAGACCAGGATTCGCTGCCCGATTATGGCATTCTTGATCAGATCCTGTTCCAGTACATCGAGTTGCGAAAGGGACCCTCGGAGATTATGGCCATGGGATTTGAGGAAGCCCTGGTAAAAAAAGTACTCCGCCTGGTGAACATCAACGAATACAAAAGATATCAGACTCCGCCTATTTTAAGAGTTTCCGGAAAAGCTTTCGGGATGGGAAGACGCATGCCGATCGTGGCAAAATACCTTTCTTAATAGCGGATCATAAACTCCTGCTTGGGACTTCCTTTGCGGAAAAAGATCAGGCCCAGCCAAAAAAGGTCAATGGATAGTGTAACGTGAGGGTTCTTTTTGATGATTTCCCAGGCTTGGGTCATGCCCGGCGACCAGTGAATGTCGTCGAAGACAAACACACTGTATTCCGTCGCTTTTTCAAGACATTGGGAGAAATAGCGGAGGGTCGCTTCCTTCCGGTGGTTCCCGTCAAAGAAAACAAAATCCAGTTTTTCGATTTCCCGAAGGACTTCCGGTAACGTCGTTTCGAAATCGCCCGTTCGTATTTCGACATTCTGAATTCCCAAGGTCCTGAATGTGTCTTCGGCTATGGAAGCCAGGTTCGGGCAGCCCTCCAGGCTGATCATCCGGCTTTCGGGAACCGGATATTTTAGATAGGAAGCGCTCAGGCCGGCAGCCGTTCCCATTTCCAGAATTGTCCCCGGACGGAATTTTTTGGTGAGCCTGTAAAGCAACCGGGCCTGTCGTTTTTTTTGAGACCGCCTTCGGACCAAAGGTCCCAGTTTCGCAAGCGAAATCACCGGATGGTCTCCGTCTCCTTTGCCGAAATCTGTGGTCTCGATGACCGACCGGCTTTTGGAAAGTTGTTTTTTGTAATCGTCGATTTCCACATAACCGGGATAAACATTTTTATCCCGGAGGACATTTTCCAGCAGATCAAATACGAAAGGCGAATGGATCCTGAATCTGGTTTTCGCTTTCAACCAGTAAGATACATAACTTTTGACCCAAAAAATCCGGTTTTCAATCATGGCATAAATTTAGCGTTTTTGCTTTGAAAAGAAAGACCCGGCCCGTCTAAAAAACAGGCAGACCTGCTTCCCCCTGACATTCCATTTCGGGAAGCCTTTTTTCAAAAAAAAACTGGCTGCCCGCTTATGCGAACAGCCAGTTTATGATCAAAATAATTCAGAAAATTATTTATCGTCTACTTCTTCGAAGTCCACGTCGGTGACTTCGTCGTCGTTGCCTTTGGATCCGCCGGGCTGACCGCCGTCCTGCGGAGGAGGCGTCTGGCCGCCTTCAGCACCCTGCGTGTTTTTGTACATCTCTTCGCTGGCTTTTTGCCAGATCTCGTTCATCTTGGCCATGGCAGCGTCGATGGCGGCAACGTCCTGAGATTTGTGAGCGGTCCGCAAGGATTCCAGCGCGCCTTCGATTTCCGACTTCTTGTCGGCAGGCAACTTGTCGCCGTATTCCTTCAGCTGTTTTTCGGTTTGGAAGATCAGCGCATCGGCAGCATTGAGCTTGTCGATCCTTTCCTTGGCAGCCTTGTCAGCGTCGGCATTGGCTTCAGCTTCGGCTTTCATCCGCTTGATCTCTTCATCCGACAGGCCTGAGGAAGCTTCGATCCGGATACTTTGCGATTTTCCGGTGGCCTTGTCTTTGGCAGAAACATTCAGAATTCCGTTGCTGTCGATATCGAAGGTCACTTCGATCTGCGGCACACCCCGCGGGGCAGGCGGAATACCGTCGAGGTGGAATCTTCCGATGCTCTTGTTCTGATTGGCCATCGGACGTTCGCCCTGCAATACATGGATCTCAACCGAAGGCTGGTTGTCGGCAGCCGTAGAGAAGGTTTCCGATTTTTTTGTCGGGATGGTAGTATTGGATTCGATGAGCTTGGTCATCACGCCGCCCAGGGTTTCAATACCCAGTGAAAGCGGGGTTACATCCAGCAACAGCACATCCTTAACTTCGCCGGTGAGCACACCACCCTGGATGGCAGCGCCAATGGCAACCACTTCGTCAGGGTTCACCCCTTTGGAAGGCTCCTTGCCGAAGAAATCTTTTACGATCTCCTGGATGGCAGGAATACGGGTGGAACCGCCCACCAGGATGACTTCATTCACATCTGCTGCGCTGATGCCGGCGTCGCTCAATGCTTTTTTACAAGGCTCGATGGTGGCTTTGATCAGATGGTCGACCAACTGCTCGAATTTTGCGCGTGACAGTTTCCGCACCAGGTGCTTCGGAACGCCGTCCACCGGCATGATATACGGCAGGTTGATCTCGGTTTCCGTTGAGCTGGAGAGTTCGATCTTTGCCTTTTCGGCAGCTTCTTTCAAACGCTGCAACGCCATGGGATCTTTTCTCAGATCCAGGCCTTCGTCTTTCTGGAACTCTTCGGCCAGCCAGTTGATGATCACTTCGTCAAAATCATCACCACCCAGGTGGGTATTTCCGTTGGTGGATTTCACCTCGAAAACACCGTCGCCCAGTTCCAGGATGGAAATATCAAAAGTACCGCCACCCAGGTCGAATACGGCGATGGTTTCGTCTTGTTTCTTTTTGTCAAGCCCGTAAGCCAGGGAAGCGGCGGTAGGCTCGTTGATGATCCGGCGTACGGTCAGACCGGCGATCTCCCCGGCTTCTTTGGTAGCCTGACGCTGGGAGTCGTTAAAGTAAGCCGGAACCGTGATCACGGCTTCGGTGACCGTCTGGCCCAGGTAATCTTCAGCGGTTTTTTTCATCTTCTGAAGTACCATGGCTGAAATTTCCTGAGGAGTAAAATTCCGGTCGTCAATTTTTACCCTGGGGGTATTGTTATCGCCTTTGATCACCTGATAAGGCATCCGTTTGATTTCACTCGTCACATCCGAAAAAGAGTTTCCCATAAAACGTTTTATGGAATAGACCGTCCGGCTGGGATTGGTAATGGCCTGCCGTTTGGCGGGATCTCCAATCTTACGCTCGCCGTTTTCCGTAAAAGCAACGATCGATGGTGTGGTACGACGGCCTTCGCTGTTTGGAATTACGACGGGTTCGTTGCCTTCCATCACAGCAACGCACGAGTTCGTGGTCCCCAAGTCAATTCCGATTATTTTTCCCATTTAATTTTCCTCCTTATAATTAATGTATTCAAATTTTCAATGCTTCGTTGTGCACAACTGAGGTCAAGGATTATGCCAAAGGATCCTGTCATCTGAAATTTAGGGCCGGGAAACAACAAAAGAAACCATAAATCAGGAACTGACAAAGTGACCTCCGTTGCTATTGCCCTGTATTTCTTTTAGTTGAGAAATTTTTTCCCGACAGGCATTCCACGATCGGAAAATGCCGGTAATGCTGCCAAAACGACAGAAACCTGCAACCCGAATCCTGTCTCTGAAGGTTTCCGAAGGCTTAAGAGGTTGGTTCTGCAGCCGGTTGGCCGTGCGATGAAAAATCATTATCACACAGAAATCACTCATCAGAATCTCTATCTTTGTAAAAATTTTAAAGCGGGGGAATGAAAAAGCTTCATCTCTATATGTTACGGTCTTATCTGGGGCCTTTTGTACTGACATTCTTCATCACCATTTTCGTTCTTCTGATGCAGTTTCTCTGGAAATATGTGGACGATCTGGTGGGAAAGGGGCTCGACTGGACGGTGATCTCCCAGTTGTTGTTTTACGCTTCCGCGACATTCGTCCCCATGGCACTTCCGCTGGCGGTCCTGCTTTCTTCGCTGATGACCTTTGGAAATTTGGGAGAACATTACGAACTGGTGGCCTTTAAGAGTGCGGGGATTTCGCTGAGCCGCGCCATGAAACCGTTAAGCATTCTGGCGGTGGTCATCAGCCTGGGCGCTTTTTTATTTTCCAACTATGTGTATCCGGTGGCGAACCTGAAATTCGGTTCCCTGCTTTACGATGTCCGCCAGAAGAAACTGGCGTTTAACCTGGACGAAGGCGTTTTCGACAACGATCTGAACGGCTATGTCATCCGGGCGGGAAGAAAAGACAAGGACAACAAGACCATCTACGATGTCATGATCTATGACCATACCAACCGGCAGGGAAATACCAAGGTGACCGTGGCCAAAAAGGGCGTGATGGAGCTGACCCCCAACCAGCAAAAGATGATCTTTACCCTTTACAACGGCTATTCCTATCATAATATCACCAACGAGATGAATGCCAATGTGAAACGGCCCTTTGAGTACATGAAATTCAAAAAGGAAAGCCTGTCCTTTGATCTGTCACAACTCGACCTCCACCGCACCAACGAAGATCTTTTCAAAAGCAACTACTCCATGCTCAACGTGAGTCAGCTGGACCACGCCATTGATTCTCTCAGCAGCCAGCTGGTGGACCGGGAAATTGCCTTCCGCAAGATCAGCATCCGTAAGTTTGAATTCCTGGCTGCCGATTCGCAAAAAACAGCCGCAGCAACCAAAACGATCGCCAAACCGGTGAAACCACCCGTCAGCGACAAGGCCACCATCAAATATCCGCTGTTACAGAATTTTGGAGTAAAAGAGCGCAAGCTGATCCTGGATTATGCCCAGATTACAGCCCGTTATGCCAAAGAGGACCTGTATTTCCATTTGCAGAAATATGTCAAGCCCAAAGAAAACCTGATCCTCGATCACGAAGTGGTTTGGAACCAGAAGTTCAAGCTTTCGCTGGCCTGTCTGATCTTTTTCTTTATCGGAGCCCCGCTGGGTGCGATCATCCGTAAAGGAGGCCTGGGGTTGCCGCTGGTAATCTCTGTTTTGTTTTTCGTGATTTATCATGTCATTTCCGTGACGGGGGAAAAATCAGCGAAAGCCGGCGAGATGAGCATGATCTTCGGCATGTGGCTCTCCACTTACATTATCCTGCCCCTGGGCTTGTTCCTGACCTATAAAGCCACCTCGGATTCCCCGCTGGTGGATGCCGAAAGCTGGAGAAGATATTTTGAAAAACACAAACTGCTGCGCTGGATCCCCGTGGTTTACGGCGTCATCTACGGATGGATCAAAAGCAAATTGCCTACCCGCAAGAAAACCCTAACCTGACCATTTTGAACGTCCTGTTTCTTTGCAACAAATCCCCCTGGCCGCCGAAAGAAGGCGGTGCCATCGCCATGAACCGGCTAATCGAGGGATTGGTTGAGGCAGGACATTCCGTTAAGGTACTGGCCGTTAAGTCAGAAAAATACCCCGTTCAGGAACAGGATGTTCCCGAGGCTTACCGGCAAAAAACGGACATTGAGTGGGTTGACCTGGACCTGGGGGTTAAACCGGTACCGGCCTTCCGGCATTTCCTTTCGGGATCGTCGTATCACGTGTCGCGGTTTATTTCTGAAGATTTTAAGAACACCCTGGTACGGATTCTGAAAGCGCAGGCCTTTGACATTGTGCAGCTGGAAACGCTATTTATGGCGCCCTACCTTCCGGTGATCCGGGAATACAGCAGGGCAAAGATCACCCTTCGGCTCCACAACATCGAACACCTGATCTGGCAGCGTCTTTTTTACCAGAATTTCTTTTCACCCAAGGCGATCTACTTCTTTCATCTTTATAAAAGTCTGAAGAAATATGAGCTGAAAGTGCTTGAAGAGGTCGATGCGCTGCTGCCTATCACCGACAAGGACGCTGCATTTTTCAGGGGACACACCCAAACTAAAATCAGGACCATTTCCTACGGGGTTTCGCTGCCTGACATCCCGGAGAAAGATGCCTCCGAGAATGCCCTTTTTTATATCGGGGCCATGAACTGGATCCCCAACCAGGAGGGGATCCGCTGGTTTCTCAAAGAGGTCTGGCCGACATTGCACCGCAAATTCCCCGATATGAAATTTTATCTCGCGGGGCGTAAAATGCCTTCCTGGTTGCGGAAGCTGAAGTCTGCCAACGTGGTAGTCCTTGGAGAGGTGGAAGATGCCGAAGCCTTTGTCCGGTCCAAAAAGATCGCAGTGGTGCCTTTATTTTCCGGCAGCGGGATCCGGATCAAGATCATCGAGAGTATGAGTCTGGGGAAAGCCATTATTTCCACGCAGCTGGGCGCTGAAGGCATCGATTATGAAAACGCAAAAAATATTTTCATCGCCGACACGCAGGAAGCATTCATACAGCAGGTCAGCATCCTTTACACCCAACCCGAACTGGCAGAGAAAATGGGCCGGGAGGCCCGGAAACTGATCGCCGAAAGGCATCAAAGCAAAGAAATTATCCGGCAACTGACCGGGTTGTATCAGGAAATTTTATGACTTTTGTGTTGAGAACCCGGCAAAACTGATTTTATGAGGATTTTCGTCTTGCTTTCCCGGATCCCTTATCCTCTGGAGAAGGGGGATAAACTCAGGGCTTTCCACCAGATCAAGGGTCTGTCGCAACACCACGAGATCATCCTTTGTGCGCTGAACTCCGTTGGAAAAACCGACAAACAAGCGGCTTTTTCCGCATTGCAACCCTATTGCCGGTCGGTGAATTTTATCGACCTGCCGCTCGGGGGGCGGGTATTCAATCTTTTCAGGGCCTTTTTTTCCGGTCTCCCCTTTCAGACAGGTTATTTCTACAGCCGGAAGGCCCACCGGAAGATCAAACGCCTGATCAGGGAATACCAACCCGATCATCTCTACGGGCAGCTTGTGCGCGTGGCGCCCTATCTGGCCGATGCAGGACGTCCGAAAACCCTCGATTACCAGGATGCTTTTTCTTACGGGATGAAACGAAGGATGCAACAGGCCCTGTTTCCTGCGAGGGCGTTGTTGAACATGGAATTCAAGCGGTTGACCCGATACGAAAATCGGATGTTTGAGGTCTTTGACCACAAGACCATCATCTCGGAGCAGGACCGGGATCTGATCTCCCATCCCCAGCGTCAGGATATTCACGTGATCCCGAACGGGGTGGATTTTGATTTTTTTTCGCCGGAAGCCGCCGAAAAAAAACAGGACCTCGTCTTTTGCGGCAACATGCATTATCCGCCCAACGTGGACGCCGCCCTATTCCTGGTGCGGGAAGTCATGCCCATCGTCTGGAAACAGCGGCCCGGGACGACGCTGCTGCTGGCCGGGGCCAGCCCGCACCCCAAAGTCAGAAGGCTCGCCGGTAAGAATGTAATGGTCAGTGGATGGATGGAAGACATCCGCGAGGCGTACCGGACCTCACGGATCTTCATTGCCCCCATGCGGATCGGGACCGGACTGCAAAACAAGCTACTGGAGGCCATGGCCATGAAGATCCCTTCCATCACCACCCCCCTGGCCCATGCGGCACTGCATGCCACACCGGGAAAGGAAATTCTCGTCGGTGACACGGCAGCTGCCCTGGCGGAAAATCTGCTGGCCCTGCTTCAGTCGGAAGAAAAACGGAAAAGCCAGGCTTCGGACGCTTATGCGTTCGTTCATCAAAATTTTTCATGGGAAAACACCACCTTTCAGCTTGAGGGAGTGATAAAAAACGTGGAAAAAGTCCCGGACGGGGACGGGAGCCGCTCTGTTAAAGAATTTTAAATCAGCACCTGTTGGCAACAACGACCCGATTTTATCAAATAATTACCTTTATTTTTGCAGGTAGCGGAAAGCAAAAAACTTTCCCCATCACAACAAGGAAAAAGTGAAACAGGAGTTTAAAAAAGCAGAACGGTTAAACGAAAAGAAACTGATCGGGACTTTGTTTAAAGAAGGAAAGACCTTTTACAAGTTCCCCTTCAAGGTTTATTATTCCCGACTGGAGGAAATAGAAGATTATCCGGCCAAAGTACTGATCAGTGTTTCGAAACGGAATTTTAAACGCGCCGTCGACCGGAATCACATCAAAAGATTGATCCGGGAAGCGTATCGCAAGTATAAGGACTTCCTCTGTGGTGAAACGGAAAACCTCCGTCCCACCTGGGTGATTGCCTTGATCCATACGGGAAATGTCATTCCGGAGTACAAAGAGGTGGAGAAAAAAATAATCCTAATTTTGCAAGAATTACAGAAACATGAACAAGCTGCTGTCTAAGTTTTTTATTCTCCTGATAAGAATCTATCAATACACCTTGTCGCCGTACATCGGGCGTGCCTGCCGGTATACGCCGACCTGCTCCGTATACAGTGTGGAAGCCATCCGGAAATACGGCGCTTTTAAAGGCGGATGGATGGCAATCAAAAGAGTTCTCTCCTGCAATCCGTGGGGAGGAAGCGGTTATGACCCTGTTCCATAAATCAAAATTAAATTCTAATGATCAAAAAACGTTTTTTTATTCTGGGACTGATACTCCTTTCGTTTGCCCAGATAAATGCCCAGGAAAGCAATAATTTCAAGATATCGAAGAGCATTGAGATCTTTTCCAATGTATTGCGGCAGTTGAATCTGAATTATGTCGACACCATCCAGCCGGTGAAGCTCACGCAGACGGCCATCGATGCCATGCTGAACTCGATGGATCCCTATACCGTTTACATTCCTGCCAGCAGTCTGGGGGAATTCAACCTTTTAACCCGCGGTGAATACGGCGGCATCGGCGCCGTGATCCAGCAGCAGGGGAATTATGTGATTGTCACCGAACCGTATCAGGGTTTCCCGGCTCAGAAAGCCGGGATGAGAGCCGGCGATAAGATCATCGAAATTGACGGAAAATCTGCCAAAGGCATGAGCGCCTCGGATGTCAGCAACCTGCTGAAAGGCAATCCCGGTACCAAGATTGACATCACCGTGCAGCATTACGGCGACACCGCCGACAGCAAGCTTACGCTGACGCGTGAAAAGATCCGCATCCCCAACGTGCCGTATTATGGCGTGGTGGGTGGCGACATCGGTTACATCGACCTGACCCAGTTCAGCCCCAATGCAGCCAATGACGTTCGGAATGCGTTCCTGGATCTGAAAAACAAATACCATATCAAAGGAGTGATCCTGGATCTGAGAAACAACGGCGGCGGCCTGCTGGATGAAGCCGTTAACATCGCCAATATTTTTGTAAAGAAAGGCAACACCATCGTCACCACCAAAGGAAAACTGGCTGCCAACAGCGAAGTGCACAAAACGACGGGACAGGTAACGGATGCCAAGATCCCGCTGGCCATCCTGGTGAATGAAAATACGGCTTCGGCATCGGAAATTGTCTCCGGTTCCATGCAGGATCTCGACCGCGGGGTGATCATCGGGCAAAAGACCTTTGGCAAAGGCCTGGTGCAGAACATTGTCCCGTTGCCTTATGGCGGCGAGATGAAGATCACCATTGCCAAATACTACATCCCCAGCGGGCGGTGTATCCAGAAGATCGATTACTTCAGAAGAAACAAAAACGGCGACCCGACCCTGGTACCCGACTCGCTGATCCATGCTTTTAAAACCCGCGACGGCAGAACCGTGTATGACGGCGGCGGGATCACACCTGACATCATCATGAAGCCCAGGATCTTCAGCCAGCTTTCCGGCGACCTGTATGCGCAGAATTACATTTTTGATTTCGCCAACCAGTTCGTGCTGGATCACAAGACCATCGCGGGACCGTCCGACTTCAGGATCGATCAGGGCACGTTCGACAACTTCAAGCAGTTTGTTCTGAAAA
Organism: Candidatus Sulfidibacterium sp.; assembly: GCA_046706345.1. Taxonomy (GTDB): domain Bacteria; phylum Bacteroidota; class Bacteroidia; order Bacteroidales; family F082; genus Sulfidibacterium. Next base: position 1,280 of record JBJKPL010000054.1, on the reverse strand, counting down.
AAGGTTTCAATTACAAAACCGAAACGGGCGCGCTCATCAAAAGGCTGAAACAAAGTGCCATGAATGAAGATTATTACCACAGCCTGAAACCGGAACTGGACAGCCTGAGCAAGACACTGCAAGTCGAGAAGAAAAAAGACCTTGACAAACACAGAAGCGAGATCGAAACCATGCTCCGCATCGAGATTGCCACCCGGTATTACTATGAAGCCGGAAAGGTGGAATCTTCGCTGATCAATGACAATGAAGTAGCAAAAGCCGTTCAGGTTCTCAACGACAAAAAGGAATATGAGGATATCTTAAAGGGGAAAGTCGACACGAAAGATGACAACAAGGTCAAACACTGACCTTACCTGACCGGCACAAAGAAACCCCTTCTATGAAAAATGGGCGAAAAACCATTTTTAGTTACGTCTACGGCTGGGCACTGATCCTGTTGGTGCTCAGCCTGCCTTTGTCGCCCTATCTGCAGAGCGTGGCTTCCTTTCTGATCCTGGCGCTGTGGGTCTGGGCCGACATTCAGCTGGTGGTCATCGCCCGCTTTTTCAGGCAAAAAGGGTTCTTTGTCGGCTTCTATTTTCTGTTGTTGTATTTGTTTCGCTCGGCGCGTTCGGGCATTGCCGACAGGGCACGAACCTTCTGGCAGAACAAGGCAGCTGTGGTCTTCAGCGCCATTTTCGTCCTCTTTGTCTTCGGGTTGATCCGGACCACCGACTTTTCATTCGGTTTCACCGACCTAAGGGTCAAACTTCCGCTGTTGCTCTTCCCGCTGGCTTTTTCAAGCCTGGAGAAAATCGATTATCGCGGCCTGAAAAGGATTTTCCTTTTTTATATCCTGGGATTATTCGTCGCCACCCTGATCGGAAGCTACCTTCTATTGAAAGGGCAGTTTGCCAACATCCGCGATATCTCGCCTTTTATTTCTTCCGTGAGGTTGGGACTGAATCTGAGTTTTGGATTTTTCATTCTGGTTTATTTCATCCTCAAAGAAACCGCTTTCTCCAAAGGTCAAAAGATCCTGCTTGCAGCAGTGGCATTATGGTTCCTGGTTTTCCTTTATTTTATGGAAGCTGTCACAGCGCTGAGTGCCACTTTGATCGTCGGGATGGCTTATCTTATTTATCGGGCGGTTGCATCGGGAAGCCGTCTTTCGGTAAAACTGGCCCTGGTCTTCCTGGCGCTGGCCCTCCCGGCTGCCGTTTACCAGTATGTAAAAACGGAGGTAGTGGAAATGACAACCGCGCCAAAAATCGATGTGCAGCATCTGGACCATGTAACCG
>JBJKPL010000053.1:0-3135 GCA_046706345.1 Candidatus Sulfidibacterium sp. | reverse complement strand
ACCGAGCAAATCGCCTCATCCCCTTCAATATTCTCAATCTTTGCGGGTATACTTAAGCACATATCAATCGGAATTAAAATTTAGGTTCAGTTATTTAAATTTCTTTCTTTCAATGGAATGTTATTATTCATACTGCGCCGTTTCGCTGCGATGGCCAGTTGCCCCAGGGCAATACCCCCGTCGTTGGAAGGCACCACCGTTTGCGAATACACTTCATAGCCGGCTTCCTCCAACCTATTTTCCGCCTGTTCCAGCAGGATCTTATTCTGGAAAGTTCCGCCCGAAAGAGCGATCTTTTTCAATCCGGTCTTTCCGCTGATGGCCGAGACGACCTCCACGATTACCTCAACGATCATCCGGTGGAATTTGGCCGAGATCATGCCTTGTGCTATACCCCTTTCCAGGTCCGCGAGGATTGCTTCGAATGCCGGGCAGAAGGAAATGATGCTTCCATCAAAAGCAAAAGGATACGCCTCGCGGCAATAGGGATCGGCGATAGACTCCAGCCGCATGGGCGGCTCGGCATGGTAGGATGCCACCGGACAAACGCCGGTCAGGGCCGAAACCGCATCGAACAGTCTTCCGGCACTGCTGGTTTCAGGACAGTTCACCCCTTGCTCCAACAGAAACAGGACGGCATCCAGCGACCTGCTTTCCACCGAAGGAAACAACTTACCGAATTGATCTCTTAAAAATGCTCCTCCAAAAAACCTGAAAAGGTAGGACGCGGCCATGCGCCAGGGCTCTTTGGTTACCAGGTCCCCGCCCGGCATGGGCACATATTCAAAATGCACCGCCCGCTGGAACTCCGCCAGATCACAAACCAGGAATTCTCCGCCCCAGATCTTGCCGTCAGTTCCGAGCCCCGTACCGTCGAAACTGATGCCGATCACCTTTTCGTCCAGATGATTTTCTGCCATGCAGGACGCAATGTGCGCATGATGATGCTGAACCTGCACCAACGGCAAACCCGTCTCGGCTGCGTATCTCGAAGACAGATAATCGGGATGCAGATCGGCAACCACGCTTTCAGCTTTAAAACGGAATAAATGGCCGAAACGTTCGGCCGATTCGGAATAGAATTCCAGGGTTTCCAGGTTCTTTAAATCGCCGATGTGCTGGCTTAATATGGCCTGACTGCCCTTTCCGATGGCAAAACAGTTCACCAGCTCTGCCCCTGCAGCAAAGAGGCCTTCGGTATCAAGATCCAGCACTACCGGAGAAGGAACAAAGGACCGTGACCTTCGGATCATCCGCACCTTGTTGTTCACCACCATGCAAACCGAGTCGTCGGTACGGTTGTGAATGTCGCGATTGTAGGTGATGATGGCCTCGGTGATGGGGCCAAATGCGTTTAGGGCCCTTTCATTATCGATCAGGATGGGTTCATCAGAAAGATTGCCGCTGGTCATGACCAGGGCCGGGATCTTTAAATGCTCGAAGAGTAAATGGTGAAAAGGCATATACGGCAGCATCGCTCCGAGGGTGTTCAACCCAATGCTGATGGAGGGCGCCAGGTTTTTTTTGATCTTCAGCAATACGATCGGACGCCGCCATCCGGAAAGCAGTTTCTCTTCCTCGGGATCCAGTTCCAGGTATTCCTGAAGCGTTTCCCGGTTTCCGAACATCACGGCAAACGGCTTCCCTTCCCGGTTTTTTCGCTGCCTTAATAATGTTACCGTTTCTTCATTTTCGGCATCGCACGCCAGATGAAATCCACCCAGCCCTTTGATGGCCAGAATTTTTCCCTCAGTAAGCAGCCGGGCCGAAATGTCCAGGATCTGACGGATGCCGGTGATCTCCTTTCCTTCCCAATGCAAGGTAAAATGCGGACCGCAGGTATTGCAGGCCACCGGTTGGGCATGAAAACGACGGTCCAGCACATCCCCGTATTCTTTCGCACACTGCGGGCACAGGGTAAATGGCGCCATGGTCGTCTGGGGCCGGTCGTATGGAAGATCCCTGATGATGGTAAAGCGGGGACCGCAGTTCGTGCAGTTGATGAACGGATAGTCTATGCGGTGCGGCTGCTGTTTCATATCCTCCAGACAAGCATCACACACGGCAATGTCGGGACTCACTTCTGTGATGGCATCGGAATAGGAACGGCTTTGAACGATCCGGAAATCTGTAAAACCGTTCACCGGAATTGGTTTCAAAGTAATCTCAGAAATTGTGGCGGCAACAGGCGCTTCTTCCCGGATGGACCGAAGGAAGTCTTTGATGATAAGTTCTTCACCTTCAGCCACAATCAACACCCCTTCGTTGTTGTTTTCCACGGTGCCCAGAATGCTGTTTTCCAGTGCCAGCTTATAAATAAAGGGCCTGAATCCTACCCCCTGGACCAACCCGCAAACCCTGATTTCATAAGATGCTTTTGCCATGAAAGTTACCGAGTCAATTTATACTTTCTCTAAATTTCTCAAACTGTTAATTGTTTAACAAAAATTACTCTATTTTTGTTGTGAATTATTTAACAATACAAAAGTAGAACAAAAATTTAAACAACAAACCAATGCCCGAAAATAATCAAATATCAGAGATCCTGGAAAAATATCACTATGACAGGAGTCGGTTGATGGACCTGCTGCTTGACATTCATGAGATCCGGGGCTATGTAAATGAGGAGGACATCCGGCAGCTATCGGAGGATCTGGGCATCTCTGGCGGGGAGATCAGGGAAACCCTGTCGTTTTATCATTTCTTCTCGGGGAAAGAACCCGGAAAGTACCGCATTTACCTCAACAACAGCATCACCGCCCAGATGAAGGGGCGCCAGGAGGTTCAACGGGCTTTCGAAGAAGCCTGCGCCATTTCCATAGGCACGGTTTCGGAAGACAGGCAGTTTGGGTTGTACGCTACTTCCTGTATTGGAATGAACGACCAGGAACCGGCTGCCATCATCAACAACAAGGTGTTCACCCAGCTCACCCCCTACCGTGTGCGGCAACTGGTGAAGGGCATGCGTGAAGGAAAACCGGTGGAAGAGCTGATGTATGAAGATTACGGCGATGGTAACAATGCCGACCGCGATGTGCAGTCGATGGTCTGCAACCACATCCGGAAAAAATCCATTATCCTGAAGGATGATTACGAGCCCTATACTTTTCTGAAAACCCGGATTCGGGATTACTC
>JBJKPL010000052.1:0-14543 GCA_046706345.1 Candidatus Sulfidibacterium sp. | reverse complement strand
GTCGAAACCCAGTCCGAAGAGAAATCCCAGGGGATACATTTTATAACTCCGGTCGATGGACCGGTAGGCAAAGCGATAAAACCGGCTCATGATCCCCCGTTTCTTCAGCAACGCTTCCGACAACCGTTCGATCCGGTGTTGCGCATCAGAATCGCCTTGTTTGTACATGCGGAACATGTGGTACAGGTTCCGCAGGATAAAGAAGTTGATGACCCCGATCAGCGTCAGAAAGCTGGCGGAGATCACCGTCCCCAGCACGCCCCCCAGATTTTCCAGAACGTGTAAGTGCGCAGAGAACTTCCGGAAGGTCAAAATTATGGCCAGCGAAAGCAGCAACACCACCGTGGAATGACCGAGGGAAAAAAACAAACCCACCGACACGGGCTTTCTGCCGTCCTGCCGCAGCTTCCGGGTAACATTGTCGATGGCGGCAATGTGATCGGCGTCAAAGGCATGACGCAGGCCAAAAAAATACGCCAGCGATCCCAGGCTTAGCAGCGGCAGTGAAAACCGCGAAACGATCATCAGGAACAGCCACGACAGGATGCTGAAAAGGATCAGAAACAGAACCAAAGTAACGGTACGTTTTTTTGTTACATCCATGACGTCGGCGATGAAATCGGTTATCCTGAATAATTTAAGCTTTCAAATGTATATAAAAAAAACAGAAGGTTTTACCTCCCGTCATACGATGAAAGTGGGTTTTCCGTTTTATTTCAGAAAGTCCGGGGGCTTTATCCGGAGCAGGATCGCTGAAATACCAAAATACGGCCCTTGTAGTAAACGGGCGTTTATTTTTTTACCTTTGAAGACAGGAAAGGATAACCCGGCACCTTGATGCCGGCTCCCGGAAAAGGTTTTTATAAACATAATTTGATCTACTATGGAACCAGGAAAGGAAGCAGGAAAAGCAAAACAAAAGAAGACGATTCTCATTGCCGAAGACGACGAGACCAGTTTCTTTTTCCTCAAATTTATACTGACCAAAGAAGACATCAACATTCTTCATGCCCCTTCGGGACAGGAAGCGGTGGACCTTTGCGATTCCCATCCCGTAATCGATTTGATCCTCATGGACATCAAAATGGCCGGTATGAGCGGGATTGAGGCAACCCAGAAGATCAAAGCCAAATATCCCCAGCTGACGGTCATCGCCCAAACGGCCTTTGCACTTACCGCCGACAAAGAGAACATCCTGAAAGCCGGTTGCGACGACTACATCACCAAGCCCATCCGGAAAGAAGAACTGCTGGAAAAGATCAATTATTACCTGTACGCGGAATAAAACCCGGCCTCCGCTTCCCCCATGATCTCCGGAAACCGGCCCGTAGGCTGTGCCGGAAATAGGGTTCCGTTTTCACTTCCTCCCACCAACGCTGCGGGCCGCACGCAGGCCGGAATTTTTACTATTTTTGCCCCACAAAATATTGTCCGCATGCTCGCCATATCCATTGTGATTCTGTTGTTTTTATCCTTTCAGGTGATGCCTGTGGCCTTGGGTATCGACCAAAACCGGATGAATTTTTTCCAGACGGCCTCGAGCATCTTCGTGCTGATGGTGGGACAGGTACTTTTTTTCCTGCTGGGCGTATGGCTCGGAAACCGATTTATGCACCTCATCTATGGGATCCGTCATGTGATCCTGTTCATCGGGTTTTTCATCATCGCCGTAAGGCTGATCATGGAAGCGCTGGAAATCCGCAAAGGAAAACGCACCTTCCTGCTCGAAAAAGCCACCCAGTTCATCCTCCCATCCGTAGCCCAGGCCATCAACACTTTTCTGGCAGGTATCTTGTTTTATTTCCTGCCGGTGGAGTTAAAAAAGGACCTGATCTACCTGAGCATCTTCACCCTGGCCTTCTCCCTGCCGTTTGCCTTTATAAAAAAAGAAAGGAACGCCATGCTGGTGATCTCGCTCCTGTACATGGCTGCCGGCGGACTGTTGAGTATCCTTTCATTCTATTTTCTGTTTGCCTGATCTCTAAAAAAGTACTTCCATGAAAACACAACCGCACAACCACCCACCGCTGATCCGGATCACCAAGGAATTTAAGTTCGAAATGGCCCATGCCCTGAAGGGTTACGACGGCCTTTGCAAAAACATCCACGGCCATTCCTATGAACTGAAAGTCACCGTGGCAGGAACGCCGATCACCGAAGAAAACCACCCCAAACGGGGCATGGTGATGGATTTCGGGGACCTGAAAAAAATTGTCAAACAGGAAATTGTCGATCGGTTCGACCATGCCCTGGTGCTTTCGGAACAGATGCCCGAAACGTTGCTGAAAGAACTCCGCCAGCAGTTTGAACGGATCATCATCACCGACTACAATCCCACCAGCGAAATGATGCTCATCGACTTTGCCGGCAGGCTGCAGGCACGCCTGCCCGAAAATATTCAATTGAAATATCTGTTGCTGCGCGAAACCGTGACCTCCTATGCCGAGTGGTTTGCCGAAGACCAGCGTTGATCCTTTTCGTAAATCGGGTTCCTGCTTACTCCGGGGCCAACCCTCAGCCGGCAGGCAAAAAAATACGAACCGACCGTCGATACGGGAAAGATTTATTTACCTATTTTTATCCCGCTTAAAATCCGGAACGTTATGAACAAAAAAATCTTACTGCTGGGTCTGATCTTTTTTATGTTAAGTGGAGCCGCTGTGGCACAGGAAAATCATACCACGGGAGATGTGAACATTATCCGGCTGAAGCAGATCCACACCTTGCTGGATTACCGCTTCGTGGGTGGATTTTACAATTTTGAAAAGCTGTTTTTCCAAACGGTCTCCTATCCGGTCCAGGCCCAGCAGAACTGCGTTCTGGGCATCATGATCGCTTCGTTTGATGTCAACTGCCAGGGCGAGATGACCAAGCTCAGCATCCGGAATTCCCTGGGCAACGGCCTCGATAAGGAAGTCACCAAATTTCTGAAAAAAACCGAAGGCCACTGGAACCGGTGTCAGGACGCCAAGTACACCCATTTCACCATTCCCATCCAGTTTACCCTGAAAGGCACTGAAACGGATTCTACCATTGCCGCCCTGGTCTATACCGGCCAAAACCCTGGTTTTGTCTGTTTTCCCGATTCTTATTACTTGAAAAAAGCCCAGGAAGCCTTAAAGAAAGGCAAGGGCAAAAAAGCCCAGCCCTTCCTGGAAACCCTCATCAAAAGGAATCCTTACGATAATGCCTATTACAAAATGCTGGAACAGGCACTGAACTCCCAGGATAAAAAATCAAAAAAAGACAAACACAAAAAATAACCCACGTGTTACACTCTCTCATTCACCTCGACACCGAACTCTTACTGTTTATCAACGGCCACCATACGCCCTTCTTCGACTCCCTGATGTGGTTTATCAGCGGAAAGCTCTCATGGGCCCCCTTATACGCGCTGATCATCTATTTGATTTTCCGTGAAAACAAATGGTATGGTTTTTTAACCCTGGTTTTTATTGCCCTGACCATTACCTGTACGGATCAGGGATCGGTGCATCTTTTCAAGGATGTGTTTCACCGCCTGCGGCCAACCCATCAGCCGGAACTGGCGGGCATGATCCATCTGGTGCACAACCACCGTGGCGGATTGTACGGTTTTGTTTCATCGCATGCCGCCAACAGTTTTTCCACCCTGGCCTTCCTGACCCTCTTTTTCAGGAACAAATACAAATGGCTGCATTGGACTTTATGGATCTGGGCATTGCTGATCATTTACAGCCGGGTTTATGTCGGGGTTCATTATCCCGGCGACGTCCTGGGCGGGGCCATTTTCGGATATCTGGTCGGATGGGGCGTCTTTTATCTCTACAGTAAAAGCGAGGCCTTTCTCAAAAACCGGTTACAAAAAGCTTAGAAAAGGGGTGGGCGGTCGTGCCCTTCTTTTTCGGGGACCAGCACCAGGTGAACGGAATCCTTGAGACTGACGCCCAGTAGGGAGGCGGCGTTGGCGCGATTCAGCGCAATCTGCAGCAGGTTGTTGCTCCCAAACAGACAGAGCAGTTCGCCTTCCCCCACATCCGAATAGCTGTCGCTGATCTTATGGCAGTGATAGCGTTTGATGTTGAGCTGAAACGGCTTGCCGCCAATGATTTCATCAAAAAGTTTCTTCGAAATATTGGTAATGACGTTCTCATAAGGATCGATATGGATGACCATCCCTCGGATGCCCTGTTTGTTGGACGTGGGTTCGAAGGTGATCTTCTGGACCAGGGTGCGGTGTTCTTCGCCCAGGTCTTCCAGCGGTGTTCCCTGGCTGAGCAGGATCGCCGCCCGGGCAAAACGGTCGCGCGTGGAAAAGGAAAACAGTCCGTTTTCCTGCGGAATTTCAAGGATCACCGCTTTTTCGAACGGCTTTTCGAAGATCAGCGAGAAAATGCCGTCGTCGGTGCCGATAAAATAATGCCCGTCGTAGCGAACCACCAGATGCGGATTTTCGATGGTCTCTTCCGTGTTCAGACCGATGATGTGGATGCTGCCTTCCGGGAAATTGCGGTAGACGTTCCTCAGGATATACGCCGCCCGCGTGGAATCGAAAGGCGGAATGTGATGGGTCACATCCACAATCACCGCCTCAGGCAATTCGCGAAGAATACGCCCTTTAACCGCAGCCGTGTAATAATCCGCATCGCCCCAGTCTGAAGTTAAAGTAATTATTGCCATGAAGTTCCGGTCATTTATGGGATACCTACTTTTTGAAAAATATTGTTCTCAAAATTAAACAAATTAAATCTCGCGGTGGCCCAATTTTTAATAATTTTGGCAGGCAAACACGATCGCATCACTATCAAATTTATGGGCGAAAGCACTTTTCAGTTAGATATCGAGAACCTGGTGGAATTCTTTGGACCCGGAGATAAATACCTGAATCAGATCAAATCCATCTTTCCCAAACTCAAAATCATTGCCCGCGGCAACCTGATGAAACTCATGGGCAGCCCCGAGGAAATGGAAGTTTTCGAAAAACGTTTCGACTTGCTTCAGGTGTACTACGATCGCTTCGGAAAGATCAACGAGCAGGTGGTCAATCAGATCATGAAAGAAGAAGAAAACCCCCTGCAGGAAGGCGGCATCAAAAGCAACGAGGTGCTGGTGTACGGGCGCCACGGCAAGGTGGTGAAGGCCCAATCGCTCAACCAAAAGAAAATGGTGGAAAGCATTGCCCGTAACGACATGATCTTTGCCATCGGCCCGGCCGGTACCGGAAAGACCTATACTGCCGTGGCCATCGCCGTCAGGGCATTGAAAAACAAAGAAGTCCGCAAGATCATCCTGGCGCGTCCGGCGGTAGAAGCCGGGGAAAGCCTGGGTTTCCTGCCCGGCGACCTGAAAGACAAGATGGATCCTTACCTGCAACCCCTGTATGATGCCCTCCGCGACATGCTTCCGACCCAAAAGCTGCTCTCCTATCTGGAAGACGGAACCATCGAAATTGCACCCCTGGCCTATATGCGCGGCCGGACCCTCGGCGAAGTCTTCGCCATCCTGGATGAAGCACAGAACGCCACCGAAAGCCAGCTGAAGATGTTCTTAACCCGGATGGGGAAAGCTTCCAAATTCATCATCACCGGCGATGTAACCCAGATCGACCTCCCCCGCAACAGCAAATCGGGCCTGCTGCAAGCCCAGAAAATCCTGCACGACATCAAAGGAATAGATTTTATCTATCTGGATGAAAAAGACATTGTCCGCCACAAGCTGGTGACAAGAATCGTTAACGCTTATCAAAAACACTCAAATCAATAAGCCAGTGAATGCAACTGCCGTAGTTCGAACCGATTTTCACTTTCCGGGTCAGAAAAGTGTGTACCATGGGAAAGTGCGCGACGTATACAATATAAACGACCAATACCTGGTCATGGTGGCCACCGACCGGATTTCGGCCTTTGATGTGGTCCTGCCGAAAGGGATTCCTTACAAAGGTCAGGTGCTGAACCAGATTGCCCGGAAATTCCTCGACGCCACCGCCGACCTGGTTCCCAACTGGAAGATCGCCAGTCCGGATCCCATGGTGACCATCGGAAGGTATTGTAAACCCTTCCCGGTGGAAATGATCATCCGCGGCTACCTGACGGGCAGCTCCTGGAGGACTTACAAATCCGGCGCCCGTGCCATCTGCGGCGTTCCAGTTCCGGACGGGTTACGGGAACACGAACGTTTCCCTGAACCCATCATCACCCCTACGACCAAAGCCGACGCAGGTCACGATCAGGATATTACCCGGGAAGAGATCCTCCGTCAGCAATTGATCTCCGAAGCCGATTACGATCAGATGGAAGCCATTACCCGGAAACTGTTCCAACGCGGCAGCGAGATCGCAGCCGAAAAAGCCCTGATCCTGGTGGACACCAAATATGAATTCGGAAAAGTGGGCGACAAGATCTACCTGATCGACGAGATCCATACGCCGGATTCCTCACGATATTTCTACGCCGATACCTACGAAGAAAATTTCAGACAAGGCCTGGCGCAACGTCAGCTGTCCAAGGAATTTGTCCGTGAATGGCTCATGGCAAACGGGTTCCAGGGCCAGGAAGGGCAGAAGGTTCCGGAAATGACACCGGAAATTGTCGAGGGCATCTCGAAACGCTACATCGAATTGTATGAAAGGATCACCGGTGAGAAATTCGACTATGCCGATCCGAAAAATGTCGTGGAACGGATCGAGAAAAACATCGATACCTTTCTGAAAGAGCAGGGTTAAAAAGACTCATCCAGCGCGGAAAGCAGGTATTTCAGGTCTTTGGCTTTGTCGGGATTTTTGTTTTCAAGATGGACCACGATCATTTCTTCCATCATCCGACGGATGATGGTAAAATTGTCACAGGGCAGGAAAAATTCCGGGGCTTCCTTCACTTTCAGTTGTTTCAGGAACAGGGCAATTTCGCTGCTGCGAAACAGCGTCCCTTTGTTAAAGGGATTCAGATAAAACAACACCTCGTCCCGGGAATAGTCTTTGGCGTGCTTCAGTGTGACAAAATCGTCCACATACACCAGGATGAAATGCGTGGGCAAATTCACTCCGAACACCGGCAGGTTGACGCTTTGTGCCACGATGAGGTACAACAGGCCCAGCGACAGGGGGTTTCCCTTTTGCGTGCGCAACACATTACTCAGCAGATAAGAAGCCAGCTTCGGCTGATGACCCCCAAGCCCCTTGAAGCCATACACCTTATACATCACGTGATTTACCACCCGGATCTTTTCCAGTGCGGTAAGAGAATCATTCATCTCCAGCCAGACATCCTTAATGATCTTTTCAACCGATTTCCGGTGATTGTCCTGATTGAAACCGGGTTCCTGAAAAGCAGAGATCAGCAGATAGGGTTCCAGCAGGGAAGTGCCTCCGCCTTCGGCCCATCGTTTCAGATTTTCAAACGTATCATTCAGCCGGATGCTGCCCATCATTTCCTCAATACGGGCAATTTCCCGTTCTTCGGAAAGTTGCATCCACGATTCCTCCAGAAAAGGGATCGCCACCGGACCATATTCGATCACCTTGTTCCGTATGTGGCTGAAAACCGATTCATCGGGCTCATCCAGCATGCGGATCAACGCTTCCAGTTCTTTGTGGTCAAAAGGAGTTGCGGCCATGGTTCTTTCTGTAAAATCCGGAACAAAGAAAATCAAAACTTTCTTTCTTCACAGGTTTAAAAATAAGAAATCAAAACCGTAAACGACAGGACAGTAAAAAATGTTTTAAACAATTTTTACTAAAAAGTAATTCTTCTTGCCTTTTTGCACAAGAATGTATTTTCCATTCAAAAGATCACCGGCGCCCAGCTGGCAGGTCTCATCGATCTTTTCTTTGTTGATCATCACGCCGTTATCTTTCAGCATCCTGCGGGCTTCGCCGTTGGATTTAAAGATGCCGGTCATCTGGGAAAGAAAGTCCAGGATGCCGGGCCGGCTGTCGAAATCAGCCCGGGATACTTCGGGTTGCGGCACGCCGCGAAAGACATCCAGCAACGTTTTTTCGTTCAGTTTCCGGACGGTTTCGGTGGTTCCTTTTCCGAAAAGGATCTGGGATGCTTCTTCGGCCGCCAGAAATTCCGCTTCGGAGTGCACGGTGATGGTGAGTTCGCGGGCCAGCGTTTTTTGCAGCAGGCGCAGGTGGGGCGCCTCGCGGTGTTCACGGATCAGCGCTTCGATCTCCTCACGCGAAAGCAGGGTGAAGATCTTCACATAACGCTCCGCATCTTCGTCGGAGACATTCATCCAGAATTGATAGAATTCGTAAGGACTGGTTTTTTCGGGATCCAGCCAGACATTGCCGCTTTCGGTCTTGCCGAATTTGCTTCCGTCGGCTTTGGTGATCAACGGGCAGGTGAGGGCAAAAGCATCGTTTTCATGTCCCAGCTTCCGGCGGATCAACTCGGTACCGGTGGTGATGTTGCCCCACTGATCGGCGCCGCCCATCTGAAGTTTGCAGCCCTCATGTTCATAAAGCCACAAAAAATCATAACCCTGTACCAACTGATAGGAAAACTCGGTAAATGACATGCCCGAAACCCCTTCGGCTCCCAGGCGCTTCTTTACCGAATCTTTGGCCATCATGTAGTTCACCGTAATGTGTTTTCCGATATCACGGATAAATGCCAGGAAAGAGAATTCCTTCATCCAATCGTAGTTGTTCACCAAAAGGGCGCGATTTCGGGCGTTGCTTTCAAAATCCAGGAATTTGGCCAGCTGATCTTTCAGGCAGTGTTCGTTGTGTCGCAGCGTGGTTTCATCCAGCAGGTTTCTTTCCTGGGATTTCCCGGAAGGGTCCCCGATCATCCCTGTGGCTCCGCCGATCAATGCGATGGGCCGGTGACCGGCAAGCTGCAGATGTTTCAGCATCATCACGCCCACCAGGTGACCGATGTGCAAAGAATCGGCCGTGGGATCGATGCCCACATAACCCGACGTCATTTCTTTGTTCAGTTGTTCTTCTGTTCCCGGCATGACGTCGTGGATCATCCCGCGCCAGCGCAATTCTTCAACAAAATTCTTTATTTCACTCACTCTGTTTTCGCTTTTATTTCTTTCAGGAAAAAACCGCAACAAAGATAGGGATTTGATTTATTGTACCATCAGGCACGCTCCCGAAAAGGGGCACGGCAATAAAAACGCGTATTTTTCTTTGTGAATCAAATTTTTATTCCTTAGATTTGCTCAAAGGTTCGTTTTCAGTGAGTTCGTATTATTCGTTTAAAAGGCGTTATTTATGAAAAAAACTCTTTACTCCCTGCTGTTCTTTGCCTTTCTTCTTTCGACCCTCGGTGCCAACGGGCAATCAACACAACTTGTTTATAAAACAAAAGGAAAAAACGCTTACCGCGTCAATTTTGCGCTTTCCAGCGATTTGGGACAGGAAGGCATCAGTCCGGAAACATTTCAGAACAACGACAAGCTGTATTTCGTGATCACTTCTGCTTCCTCTTCCAAAAAGGTCTACTTCAGGGATGGTGACATCAGCGATTATTTTTCCAAGATTGCCATTCACCAGGATGGCGCCAAGGTCCAGCAAAGCGGGGCCCCCTCATCGTTTTCCGATGAAAAAGGGAAGATGGACCGGGTAATCATCTCCTTTTCGAAAGACGACATCAAACTTTACGAGCCGTTTTCTTTTGTGAATGAATACGGAGTGTCCCCGAAGATCCGGATCATAGAGGATTATTTACCTTCTTACGAAAAGTTTCACCGGTTGTTCCAACAGGGACAGCGCTTGCTGAAGGACAAACAATTTACTTCGGCCTTCAGAATTTTTTCGCAGATCCTGAACGACACGCAAAACAACCCGGCCATCGCTTCCTTCTCGTTCTATAACGACGCCACCGGCGAAATGTCCATGCAGGCGGTCCGGGGATATGCCGACAGCATTTCGGGCGTTTTCTCGGAAAAGGAAAAACAATTTTCATCGATGAAAACCAAACCGGCCCTGGATGCCTGCGATTCGGTACTCCGTGTTTTCAACGACCGGGCCGCCTTGTTCCAACCTTATCTGAATTCAACGGTGGCCGGTGTGGACAAGGTAAAGTCCTATTTCAACAAGATCGACCACGACATGAACAGCAGCTATCAGAACGACCGCCAGGTGTTTAAGAAAGCCAACATGGCGCTTCTGGAAAGCAGCAACTTTACGGAATATAAATTCTACCTGTTTGTGGATGTGCTGAGCCGCCTGCTGTGCCAGACCGACTCCCTGCAGATCATCCAGGGTCTGAAACCCATCGACATCAAAGACCTGAACGACCTGCCGCAGAAAAAAGAAGAACTGGCTAACACCGGCTGGCTGAATGAATTTAAAACGCTGATCAGCTTCCTGAACGACAACATTACCCAGAAGAAGATGATCTTTGACGCCTCGATCCTGACCAATTTAAGGCGGCAGGACACGCTGGAACATCAACCGTATTATGAAATCTTCTCTGCCTTTAACAGCCTGGATGACAACCCCGGAAAATTCTATTCCTTGCTGAACAATGCCCTGGTTAAATGTACCGACAGTACCCTGATGGATAACCTGGACATGTGGCTGGTTTCCTATAAAATGACACGCGAAGGGATCGAGTCAAACAATGTCTCCGGGATCAACAAAGGCATCCTCGCCATCAAAGACGCGCAATGGAGTGATGCGGACAACACCTTCAACATCCTGAAGCGCCAGACCAACCAGAATCCGGTACCCTGGTTTTATTCCGCCGTCATTCAGTACCACAACAACCAGGTGTTTTCTGCGCAGGCACAGTTTGCCAGGGCACTGGAACTCTATCCCCATTACCTGGCCCCGCGGCAGTTTATCTTCCAGATCCTGGAATCGCAAAAGCAATACAGCAGCCTGCTGACCCAGGCCGACACAGCCCTGTATTCCTTCAACATCTGGTATTTCCATTACGTTAAAGCCCTGGCGCTGCTGGATCTGAACCGAACCGAGGACGCCATCAATGAAGTGCAGACCCAGTGCATTCCCCTGAACAAGTGGGATGAAAAACAATATTATCTGCTGGGCGACGCCTACATCCAGATGAATAATTTCAACAAAGCGCGCGATGCTTATATGCATACCCGGGAGATTGATCCGTTTTCCGGTTCCCGGTTCTTTAACGACAAGATGAAAATGCTCATCAAAAAAGAACAGGATTACTATGCCAAAAGAAAACAGGAGCAGATGAAAAAGGAGCAGGAACAGCAAGAACAGATGAAGCAGGAGCAGATGAAAAAAGAACAGCCGGCCGACACTCAAAAAGTAAAAACAACGACCGACACGGCCAACCAAAATAAATGATGCTTATTTTCTGTTGAATGCAACTTGTTCGAAGATCCAGAAAAGGATCGCGATCAGCGCAAAGCCGGTTCCCAGGAAACAGACCCCGGTCCACCCAAAGGCATCATACGTTGCAGCGGATGTCGCCGACCCGATGGCCCCTCCGATAAAATAGGTGGTCATGTAGGCCGTGGTGATCCTGCTGCGGGCGTCGGGACGAACTTTATAGATCTCACTTTGGTTGGTGATGTGCGTTCCCTGCACCCCGGCATCCAGAATGACGATTCCGGCGATCAGCGGGATCAGGTCCCTGGTCCCGGACAGCATAAGCAGAAAAGCGATCAGATTGATCACCAGAAAGGCGATCGTGCTTTTGTTCGACAAACCTTTGTCGGCCCAACGTCCGGCCATGTTGGCGCTGAAAGCGCCGGCAGCACCCACCAGCCCGAACAGCCCGATCACCGCATCGGAATAATGATACGGCGCCCCGGCCAGCAAAAAGGTCAAACTGGTCCACAACACACTGAAGTTGGCAAACACCAGCGCCCCGTAAACCGACCGTATGCGCAGGATCCGCTCGGTCCGCACCAGTTCCCACACAGAAAGCAGCAGTCCCGGATAATTCAGTTTCAGCTCCATTTTGTATTTCGGAAGATAGCGTGCCAGCACCAGCGACTGGATCACGATCAACAAAGCGGCAAATGCGAAAACGGCCCGCCATCCGGCATATTCCGAGATGAAACCCGCCAGCGTCCGGGCCAGCAAAATACCGATCAACAGTCCGCTCATCACCTGACCGACGACTTTTCCCCTTTCATAATCCTTGGCCAGCGTGGCGGCAAAGGGCACCAGGATTTGTGCCACCACCGACGTGACGCCAATAATTAACGAGGCGATCAAAAAAAGATGCAGGGTAGGGGAAATCGCAGCGACAACCAGCGACAGTGCTGTGAGCAGCAAAATGAAAACAATGAGCCTCCGGCGTTCAAAAAGATCCCCCAGGGGAACCAGAAATAGCAAACCCGAAGCAAACCCCAGTTGGGTAAACGTCACGATCATTCCTGCCTCGGTAGTACTCGCGTGAAACGTGTTGGCAATGGTATCCAGCAGCGGCTGCGCCCAGTAAATATTGGCAACCGTAACGCCGCAGGCCACGGCCAGAATAAATACCAGCAAGGGATTCAGCGATTCGTATCCGCTTTTCCCCGTGACATAGATCCGGTGTTTCGACATTTCCTGTTGTCCTTCCATAATGCTGTTGCCTGATCAAGAAAAATCCCCGGTTTTTTCTGGTCTTTAATGAAGGGGCAATAATACAGATAATACCGTTTCACATCATCGTCCCGGTTATTTTGGCATAAGTTAACCATGAAACAAACTGATATGTTGTGAATTATGAAATCAAAAACCTTTATTTGGCATAATAGTTGCTGTAAATGTATCGTCCTAAAAATGCTTTCTCATGAAAAAACGAATCTCTTTTCTGGCGCTGATCCTGTTAATTTCAATGCTCGTCCGGAAAAATGCCTTTTCGCAGGAAAAACCCCGTCCGATCCCGGTGAATTCCCAAACAGCACAGCTGATCCAAAGCAACAACCGGTTTGGGTTGGACCTTTTTAAGGAAGTCGCCGACCAAACGCCGGCGGGTAAAAATGTCATGATCTCACCGCTGAGTGCCACACTGGCTTTGTCGATGACTTACAACGGAGCGGGCGGAACTACCAAAACGGCTTTCGAAAACACGTTTCACTTTAACGGTTTATCCACAAAACAGGTCAATCAATCTTTAAACAGGTTGTGCAAGACCCTTTCCGACGCAGACCCGAAGGTGACATTCAACCTGGCCAATTCCATCTGGTACAGCAATGCTTTTTCTGTTGAAACACCGTTCCTGAAGGCCAATGAAAAATACTACCATGCAGAAGTGAAAGCCCTGGATTTCAATGATCCCAACAGTGTGAAGATCATCAACCGATGGGTGGGAGCGAAAACCAACGGAAAGATCCCGTCCATCATCCGCCGGATCGATCCCCTGGACCGGATGATCCTGATCAATGCCACGTATTTCAAAGGTAGCTGGCAATCCGAATTCAAGCCTTCCAACACCACGGACGAGCCTTTTACCCTTCAAAACGGGACGATTCTTCGTGTGCCTACCATGATGCAAAAAACAAAAATGGGTTACCTGAATAATGATTTGTTGTCGGCAGTGGAACTTCCTTACGGAAAAGGAAATTTCAGCATGGTGCTGCTGCTTCCTGCCCCGGGCAAAACGGTAAAAGATCTTGTCGATGCCTTGAACCAAAATTCCTGGAAACAGTGGAATGAAGAATTAGACAATAAAACGGAACGATACATCCATCTGCCGAAATTCAAGTTTGAATTTGAGAAAAGCCTGAATGACGACCTTATGAAACTGGGCCTCGGCATTGCCTTCTCCGGCTCGGCAGATTTTTCGAAGATCAATCCGACAGTTCCTTTGAATATCTCCGAGGTAAAACAGAAGACGTTCATCGAAGTGAACGAAGAAGGCACCGAAGCGGCAGCCGTCACTTCCGTGAAGATGAAAATGCTGGCGGTGATGACGAAATCCATCTTCTTCAACCGGCCGTTTCTCTTTGTTATCAAGGAAAATACCTCGAACACCATTTTATTTATCGGTCGTGTTATGAATCCTGGGCAGAATTAAGGAGTGACTGGATGATCCCGATTCTTGGGATAACCATGTAACGTGACCGGGCCCATGGCAAAAAGTCAGATGCTATCGGCTATTTCTGAACCAGATTGGGAATGCTTTTATCCCCTTTCACCACTTTGTAAACCTTATCGTTGCGACGCACGATGTCTTGGACAGGGATGGAACACAAATTCCCTTTTCCCGCCTTTTCCACAGGATCCAGGTCCAGCCTGATCTCCGGCACACGGTCTTCATAAACGCCAGTGGTCTCGCCGATGATTTTGATTTCATCCCCGACGGACAGATCATGGCTTTCCACTTTGATCTCGGCCACGCCCAGCTTGCTGAAGTAGTTGGTGACTTTGCCGATGTAGATCTTCCGCTCGGTCGCCTGATTGCCGTATTCTTCGGTCCATTCGCCAGTTTTGCGCCCCAGGTAATAACCATCCCAGAAACCGCGGTTGTACACTTTCGACAATTCCCCGTTCCAGCGTTCTACATCTTCGTCGGTAAACTTACCTCCGAACCAGGAATTCACTGCCTCGCGATACACGCGGGCAACCGTCTTCACATATTCCGGCGAGCGGCCGCGGCCTTCCAGCTTCAGCACACGAACACCGG